>CAZPCO010000024.1:0-18614 GCA_964585025.1 uncultured bacterium
TCTCTGGTGCTCCAGATTTTGTAATTACCGAAGTTCGGGTTCATCATGCGGCCGGTGTCGTCGAAGATGAATTCTTCGGTAAGGGCGAAGCTGATACCATTCAGGCAGGCACCCTGTGTCTGACCATCTGCCAGTTGCGGATTGATAGGAGTGCCGCAGTCGACGCCGGCTACGTATTTGAGAAGTTTGACTTCGCCGGTTTCAGTATCGACTTCAACTTCGGCAAAATGTGCTGCAAACGGGGGCGGCGAAGCATGGGTGATGTGGCTGCCGATGGCACCGATCTGAAATTGTTTGCTTTCATACATGGCGTAATTGCAGACCTGGGCGAAGGTAACCTGGTGCTTTCGGCCTTTTCCATAGCACACGCCGTTTTCAACGGTTATATCAGCTTCTTTTTCACCAGTCATAACTGCTGCCACGGCAATAATCTGCTCTTTTACTTTTCTGGCACAGTTAATGACTGCACCACCGGTCAGATAGGTGGTCGAAGAGGCGTAAGCGCCGACGTCGAAAGGAGTCATGTCTGTGTCTGAGCTGTAAACCATTATGTCATCATGTCGGCAACCGATGGTTTCGGCGGCAATTTGTGCCAGCACCGTATCAGAGCCTGTGCCGAGATCGGTTGCGCCCATCAGCATATTGAACGAGCCGTCTTCGTTCATCTTGATGAAAACAGCACCCATATCGACTTCTGGAATCGAACTGCCCTGCATGAGGCAGCACATGCCCATTCCGCGTTTTTTGGTGCCTGTGCCCTGTTTGCCGTATTTTTTGGTCCAGTCGATGTGCTTCATTCCTTCGGTGATACATTCGCTGAGGCCGCATGACCCGACCGACATGTCTACCCCTTCACGCCCTTCGCCAAGTGCCTTGAAGATCGGTGAAGATTCACCCTCTTTGATATGATTTTTCTGGCGGAATTTGATCGGATCCATGCCGATGGCTTCAGCCATCTCATCCATCTGACTTTCCATGGCAAAGGCGGCCTGGGTGGCACCATACCCGCGATAAGCACCGGCCACCGGCAGGTTGGTATATACGGTATCGCCGACAAATTCGATATTATCGGTGCGATAGAGTGGCAGAACTTTTGATCCGGAGTTGCTCAGGGCTGTCAGACAATGTGATCCATAAGCACCGGTATTACTGAGAATATGCATCGAAATCGCTGTAATAGTACCGTCTTTTTTTACACCGCTTTTGATCGTTACAATCATCGGGTGCCGGGTTCGCGACCGCGCGAACTCTTCGGTACGGGTAAGGGCCCAGATACAGGGCCTTCTGGTTTTGAGAGTTACCAGACCACAGACATCTTCGAGCAGTACTTCCTGTTTTGAACCAAAACCACCGCCGATTCTCGGCTTGATGACCCTGATTTTTTTGATCGGAATGCCGAGAGTCTGCGCCGTGATACGACGGGCGTGGAACGGAACCTGGGTCGAAGTGCGCAGCACCAGACGGTCGTTTTCTTCGAGATAGGCGATGCAGATGTGCGGTTCCATGGGGCAATGCTGTGCGTAGTGAGAATGATAGGTCTTTTCAATAACAACGTCTGCCTGCTTGAACCCGCGTTTTACATCACCGACCGTAGTTTCAACATGCGCGCAATGGTTGTGTTTCGGGTCGTAAAAAATCGGAACCGGCACCCGGCATTCTTTCTCGTCATGAATGATCGGAGCGCCCTTGTCGCGTGCCTTTTCCGGATCGAAAACCGCCTCAAGAACCTGGTATTGCACCTTGATTCTGGTGCAGGCTTCACTGGCGATTTCTGCCGTTTCAGCAGCGACGATAGCGACACGGTCGCCGACGAAACGCACTTTGCTGTCGAGAATGAAGGTATCATAGGGGGAAGGCTCTGGATAGCCCTGCCCGGCAGTGGTTCGGGCAATTCTTGGAACGTCCTTGTGGGTAAAAACAGCGACGACTCCGGGCATTCTGCTGGCTTCTTCGACATCGATGCTTTTGATGATCGCGTGTGCATGTGGGCTTCCAAGCACTTTTATGTGCAGCATGCCCGGCAGATCGATGTCTGCGACATATTTTTGCTGGCCACAGACCAGGCCAACCGCATCGACCTTGGTGAGATTGCTGTTCACCTGACTGAATTTATCTGGTTTTTCGAAAACAAGAGGTGCTTCTGGAATGGGCGAAGCGGTAACGTGTCTGGTAATCGGGCCGGTTTTTTTACTGGTTGTTTTTCTGGTGCTGGCCATCATTTTTTACCTCGCGTGCTTCTGGAAATTTTCTTCATTTCTGTGGCAGCCTGCAGAACGGCTTCGATACGCTTGACGTATCCAGAACATCGGCATAGATTGCCGTCGAGAGCGTCTTTCACATCCTGGGCAGTCGGGTCTGGGTTGTTGTCGAGCAGAGCCTTGGCTGCGATAAGCATCCCGGGGTTGCAATAACCGCATTGCGTCGATCCGGTTGCAACAAAAGCTTTTTGAAGAGGGTGCATATTTTCAGGAGTTCCCATGCCCTCTACAGTGGTAATCTCGGCGCCTTCAGCAATACCGGCGAGAGTAATGCAGGAATTTCTCGGGCGGCCATCGATCAATACGGCGCATGATCCGCAAAAACCTTCGCCACAACCGAATTTTACCCCCTTCATTCCGGCCTGACGAAGCACTTCGATGAGCATTGCGTCTGGCTTTATCTCAAGGCAATAATCTTTGCCGTTAATTCTGGTGTTGAGTTTCATTTTCGGTTCTCCTTAGCTGCAGGCGGCCGCAATAGCTTCGGTAAGAGCTCTGCGCATCATGACTTCACAGGCTTCACGGCGGTATTCATGACTGGCTCTGAAATCTTTGCGAATGGTGAGCGAATCGATGGCTTTGGCGGCAGCTGCTCTAATCAATGCATCATCAGGCTTCTGGCCGATCAGAAGGTTCTCTGCCTCAATGCAGCGAGTGGGTGCCGCGGTGACCGCGTTAACCGCTATGCGTGCCTGGTCAACGACGCCGTTTTTATAAGTCATTCTGATGGCGATGGTAGCCATTGAATAGTCGTTGGCGGTTTTGACCAGCTTTGCAAAAGCGGTGCCGGTGCCCTTACCAAGGCACGGAATAACTATTTCAGCGATAATCTCACCCTTTTCAAGAAACTGCGGAGCCTTCAAGTCTACAATGGTCTGAACCGGAACTGTTCGCTTGGGTTTACCTCTGCGACAGACGATCTCGGCGTCGAGAACCAGATAAACTGCCGGCAGATCTGACCATGGAAAAATAGCAGCAAGATTGCCGCCGGCGGTAATTGCATTACGAAGCAGCGTTGAAGCGATTCTTCCGGTCGCTGTTTTCAGCAGATTGCCCGCTGGACCTGACAGTATATCCGATTTGAAAATATCCTGGATCGGTGTGGCTGCACCAATGCGGAA
Organism: uncultured bacterium; assembly: GCA_964585025.1. Lineage (GTDB taxonomy): Bacteria > Muiribacteriota > Ozemobacteria > Ozemobacterales > Ozemobacteraceae > Rifleibacterium. The sequence goes on from CAZPCO010000024.1 coordinate 3,380, forward strand.
GTTGAGCGGATCTTTGCTTATATATGATAATTCTTTTACCCCCGCGAGGTTCACCAGAGCCTCGATGCTGTTATCCTTGCGCAATACTTCCGAGGTGCCGCCAGCGATCACTGCGGTTTTCAGCTCTGAATTGCCGAGCAGATGGCAGGCCTCTTCCATGGTTTTCGGGTGATAGAACCGGGTGAGTTTTTTGAGCATCTCGCCCTCCTTGTTATCCTTGTGAAAACAGTTTTTAATGATCTGGTTTGATATTGTACCTGTCGCCCGGCAATTTTGCCAGTGCTGAAAACTGTTTATCCGCAAATTCCTGACCTCAACCCTGTTATTGTAGCTGCTTTTGACAATTGCGGTATTTCTCGGTGATAATAGGGACTGATTCGATATTGTATTTCGGAGCACTGATTATGACTAAAAGCAGATACGCAATAGTAATTCTGATTCTGACAATTTTGAGCAGCGCCCGGGCATCGGCTAAAAATGTTCTCGAGCAGTTGCTTGGCGTCTATCAGACCTACCAGGAAGTTAACATGAGCCTCTGGCTGGTTGGCGACGTTGGCGCTGAAAAGCGGTTCGGTAAAGAACTGCAATTCTGGATGGGCCTGACTCAGAAACCGGTGAAGGACCCAAAAGTTAACGCCTACGTCAAAGGCATTTTCAATCGCCTGCTGCCACACTTCAACGATAGGGGCATGAAGTATGACATTCAGGTGATTCAGGAAGGAAGCGCCAATGCGTTTGTCATTCCGGGTGGTCATGTATATGTTCACTCGGGCATGCTCGACATGGTCGATTCTGACGATGAACTTGCCGCCGTCATCAGTCATGAACTTGGGCATGCCGAACGCCGGCATTCCCTGAAAAATTTTCGCGCTTCAACGGTCATGGTAGCCGTTCTGAATCAGGCCGTAAAAAATAAACGAGATCGCGAAACCTGGGGGACACTGCTTGGCTACCTGACTCTGATGAAGTTTTCCCGTGAGCAGGAAGACGAAGCCGATGATATCGGTCAGATGCGAATAGCGAAGGCAGGCTTCAACCCGGCCGCGCAGGTTACACTCTGGGAAAAATTTCTCAAGAAACATGGTGATTCAAAAGGTTTGGAGCAGTATCTTGGCTCGCATCCACCCTCCAGTCAGCGAATTCAGAATGCCCGCAACAATCTGGCAAAGATGAACGTTGCCCCCGGCACCGTCTTTGCCAATACCAGGCAGATAATGACCATAGAACAGACGAATCTGATCAATAATTACAGTTTTGAGGCCGCATCGACCTCTGCCGGCCTTCTGCCAGGCTGGCAGATCGCTGAAGGCAAGGCAGGTCTTTCTGAACAGACGGCGGCTTCGGGACGCCGTGCTTTGCAGATGTGGCCCGAACAGCGAAATTCTTCGACCAGGGTGCTGTCTGATTTTATTGCTGTCAATGAAGCTTCAGACCTGGCTCTTTCGCTTCAGGCGCGTTCTGAGAATGGTCAGCAGAATGCCGCCATCGGAATCGAGGTTTATGATGCCGGAAAGCGCCTGCGTAATCGACTCTGGGCTGTTCGTGCCTCGGCGCCGCTCAGCGCTGACTGGCAGAAAATCGAAGCCAGGCTGGTGAACACCAAAGAGAAGAAGCTGTTTGCAGCCAATAGCGCCTTTATTCGTCTGGTGCTGCAGACCGGTCCATTTTCACAGGGAAGCGTGCTTTTCGACGATTTCAGCCTGCGTCCGTTCGCTGCTGCCGCAGGATCAGCTAATCTTCTCGATGGCGGTGATTTCGAGCGTGCCGGCGCTGACGGCATCCCTGCCGGTATAGCCGGAATTCCGGGAGTTACCGTCATCGATTATGATAAATTCAATTCTGGCTATGCGTCTTTACGATTTACAGCTGCTGGTGAAGGTGAAACCGGTTTCTCTTTTGCGCCAATTGCGGTCGAAACTCTCAAACCAGGCCAGCCGCTTGCCTGGTCTTTGTTTTTTCAGGGGGACCGGCAGCAGAAGGGTATGGTAATCGTGGAGCTTCTCGATGCTTCCGCAAAGCCTCTGGCACGCCGCCTGGCGCAATTCGAGTTCGAAGCCGTGCCCGATCGCTGGCAGGCGACTTCATTCAGCTGCAGATTCGAACTGCAGAAAGAAGAAGAACCTCTGGTAAAAGCTGTTCAGGTTAGAGTTGCCGCCAACATGACTGCCGGTGCCAGACTCTGGTTCGACACCTTCGTAATGCGCTGAGAAAGTCGTAAACCCGCCGGGTGCCGTAATATCAGCACCCGGCGGTCTCTTTTCGGAATACCAGATCGCTTTCTCACTGGCAGCTGCCTTGCGATATGGATCGTCTAATCTGGTGACTTTGCAGCTGAATCAGTGATAATTGTAGCCTGAGAGTTTGGCGTCTGACCACGACTGAATTTGATCAGGCTCTTGGGGCAGGCATTGCTGCATTCAAGGCAACGCAGGCATTCAGCAGAATCGAGTTCGCGCGGCACATCGAGACTGACCGGGCATTGCCGTGAACAGGCACCACATTCAATACAGCCTGCCTTGTCGAATTCCAGCCGATAAATGCTTGCCCGGTTGAACGGGCCATAAAAAGCCCCGAGAGGGCAAACCCAGCGGCAGAATGGCCGCCTGATAAAAACTGCCGCGACCAGAAGCAGAGCCAGCAGCGAAGTTTTCCAGGTGAACAGCCATCCCAGTTGACTGCGTAGAGAAGGCTGCAGAATAGCCAGAGGAATGCCGCCCTCGAGAGTACCGGCAGGGCAGATAAACTTGCAGAATGTGGGTTCGCCGCCGTCGAACTCGTCGAGCCAGAATGCAGGCAGCAGCAGCACGAAAACCAGCAGAATGACGTATTTAAGATACTTTAAGACCTTAGGGCCAGCGAATTTTGGCGATGGTATGCGGTTCAACAGCTCCTGGAACCAGCCGAACGGGCATATCCAGCCACATGATGCCCGACCGACGATGCTGCCGATCAGTGCCAGAAAGCCGATTACCAACAGCGGCAGTGAAGTAGAGATTGCGGTTAATCTCGCCCCGAGAGTCGACAGGGCAGACAAATCCAGGCCGCCAGCCCCGGCGATCGTGACCTGCATGGCGCCGATCGGGCAGGCAAAGAGCGCTGCCGGGCAACTGTAACAATTCAGGGTTGGGACGCAACCGTGTTTCAATACTCCGGTATAAATGTTACCCGTTTTCAGGCCGATCAGGTAGGCATTGCTGCCAACCGTTGCGGCAAATTGTGACCAGAATCTGATTTTCAACCCAGGCCGATGCATTGTGTGCATACCATGACCGCTTTCTGAAAATAGCTGCGGTGCTCACCGTTTCTGAAGCCGATAAACATCATGATCAGCGCCAGCAGCAGGGTAATCAAAGGTAAAATCGACACCTGACCTGAATTATGTCTGGTGGTCATAGTTTACCTGGCCAGTTCAATCATTTTCCGGCCGAGTTCGTCAATGGTCTGAATGCCGGCAAATCTTTCGGCACCAGGGCCAAAGGCAAAAACCGGAACCATCACCGCGGTGTGATTGTCAGTGGAAAAGGTGGGTTTGCTGATACGGTTGTTTTCGATAGTATTCATCGGAAAAGTGATCCCTCCGGTTTCATGGTCGGCGGTAACCAGAACCAGAGTGTTCCCGTCCTTTTCGGCATAATCGAGAGCGGCTTTGATCGCCGTATCGAAGTCGGCAACCTCGGAAATAATACGTGGCATGTCGTTTTCGTGCGCGGCCAGATCGATCTGGGACCCTTCAACCATCAGAACAAAGCCCTTTTCGTTGAGACTCAGACTGTCGATTGCTTTCATGGTGAGCTCACCAAGAGTATAGTCGCGTTCTGAGGCCGGCGGCAGATGCCCCGGGGCCAGAATTGCAGTCATCTGTTTCAGCGGTCTGATTTTGCGCAGAGTTGCGATATTCATGATGACTGGCATTTTTTTGCGTAGCTGATTCAACAGATGTTTATCGTCTTTGCGTCGGCTGCCGGGTGTTGATTGCGGGTAATAATTGCTCAATCCGCCACCGATCATTATATCTAGGCCTGAATTGATCTGCTGTTCTGTGATGATGTCGTAATGGTATCGGGCCTTATGATGTGTCGAAAAGGCTGCCGGGGTAGCATGTGGCAGAATGCTGGTGACGGTAATGCCGGTTGCTTTACCGTTGGCCCGGGCAACTTCCATCAGATTTTGCAGCGACTGACCATCCGGTGTCTGACCTACCATGTCATTGTTGGTTTTGACGCCGGTTGCCAGGGCAGTGCCGGCCGCAGCCGAATCGGTAACACAGTTGTCGGCAGAATGGGTCATGTGCATGCCCATGACTTTGAAACGCTCAAAATTCAGCAGACCCTTTTCGATGCGGGCGGCAGTTATATGACCGATGCCCATCCCGTCGCCGATCATGAAAATGATGTTGTGGGGCTGCCCTTCAGTCTGGGCATAAACAGTCACTGAAACGAAAAGAATAAAGATTGCACACAGGCGGCGCATATTGCGGTTAAAGTTCATGTCTGCTTCCTTTGCTGCTTTTTGAAGAATTTAACCTAAATGACTCAGCATGGCAAGCAGCAAATGTGAGAGCCAGGGGCGATGAGCTTCACCTCAGCGTGGAAATTGTATTTGTTCTGCATTTAAAACAGACCCTAATAAATGTCTGCGTCACTGTCGATAGATTAGAGGTCGTTGTATTCAATCGGCGGCTAATTCTATTCAGACGGAGGGTTATAAATGGGTGTACTTATCCCGTTGTTCAAAACCCGTGAACCAGAAGGCGACCTGCAGTTGAATAATGAAGAAAAACTGCGGTTGAAGCTCATACAGAATTCAATTGAAGCTCTAAAGCGCGAAGAAAAGGTTGTTGAAAGCGAGATCTCAGAAAAATGCCGTGAAGAGATCGACCGGCTGAATGCAATAGACCGCAAACTGCGCGAACTCGAAATCGAGCTTGAAGAACTCTGCCGCAATAATCGCCCTGGCCCGCGCCCTGGCTTTGCAGACAGGAGCAAATGATGTTAAGACATTCAATGTTCTCGGATTCCTATCTCAGTCACCGCAATGGTTCCGACCATCCGGTCACCCCTGTCAGTGATGGCTCACTCGCTCTTTCACCGGCAAACCGTAATGGTAACAGGATCATTCTCTGTCGATCCGGGTCACGCACCTGGTGGGAAACAGGCTGGCAGCTGCGGCGCTGATCATTGAACCTGCAGCCGGGCGAAAAGTCATTTTTCGCCCGGCTTTGCTATTTCAGCAAATACCCGGGCATGCTGCTGCATTGATTTTTCCCAGGTAAACACGGCGGCACGCTCGATGGAAGCCTGTGAAATTTTTTCCCGGTCAGTTTGTAGAACCGCCCGCATGGCTGTTGCAAGAGATTGTGCGTCGCAATTTTCTGCATAAAAAGCCGCCGGTCCGCAAATTTCCGGCATTGGCCCGGTGCGCATGGCGACAACGGGGCAGCCGCAGGCCATCGACTCAAGAAGAGTGATCGACGAAGATTCACACCATGATGGCGAAATGAGAGCCGCCGCATTTGCATACCACCCGGGGAGTTCCTCATAAGGAACGGCATCGAGAAAAACCAGCCGGTCTCTGCAGTTTTTTTCGGCAATCAGCTTGTCGATCATCTGCATGTAACCGGTGTCATATGCCTTTCCTATTACCATTACCCGTGGGAAGTCTGGATTGGCGCTGATTGCGTTGATGAGATGCTCCAGACCCTTGTAGATGTAAAAGTTTGATACAAAGAGAAAATACGGTGACGAGCCAGCCTGTGGCGGCCGCAGCTGACCGGGGGAAAAGCTGCTGCCGATACCGTGATAGGCAATTTCCGGTTTCAGGGCCGGCTGCCATTGCTGGAGAAGATTGAATGAATCTTGTGATAGAACCATAACTCTGGCGCTGTTTCTGATGGCAAAGAGAGTCAATTTCTGCATATAGAGCATTCTGCAATAACTGGCCCAGGTTTCAGTCTTTTTCATCAGATAGAGAACTTTGCGGGTGAGCGGCGCCACGTTCTGAATCATCACCACTACCGGAATGCGAGGACTGCGTAACGGGATAATATTGGCTACGCAGAAAAGCAGATCCGCTTTCCATGAGTGGCAGAGATCGATCAGGCCTGTGTTTTCCCAGAGATAGCGCCGGATTGGGTTGCTGGAGGCCTCGGGTATTTTTCTTATTTCAAGGTTTGCATACTCAGGAATGGTCGCCGGCAGCCTGATCTCTGGCATTGCGACCAGGAATCTGTCTTCAGGGCAGATTTTCGGCAGAATCTGCAGCAGGTTGACCAGATAGGAAACTCCGCCGCCCGCCCTTGCTGAGACCGCATCGATGAGAATACGCATGCTTCAGATTATAACCTCTGGTGAAAGCGGCTGCAAATAAAACAGGCCGCTCCATTACGGAGCGGCCTGTCTATAAGCTATTGCCTTATTTGCCGAGCTTGGCGATGTCTTCAGGCCACATGGCAAGAGATTGTTCTTTATACTGGGCAACGGCGTCTGCCCGGGTGTGGTCGTAGGGAGCAAGATTGAGAACGGCGTTGTATTTGGCAAAGCGTTCTTCACCGACGACTTCCTTGATGATGCTGACCGGATTGCCTTTGAAAAAGCCCTTTTCGTCGCGGACTTTGACCAGTTTGGCAGCGTCGGCTTCAGCAAAGCCGATCATTCTGAACATGTCAGCGGTTGCGGTGTTGAGGTCGAGCCTGAATTCATAGAATTCGTCTTTCTTGCCGAAGGCGCTGGCAAAATACTTCTTGACCGCACCGGCTTCCTTCTTGAGCTGAGAAAGGTTGATCTTGCCGGCAAACCACATCTGTGGCCCGACGTTGGCGAAGATGTTGTCGGTCTTCATCGCTTCTTCGAAAAGGCCTTCGGTATAAGCTTTATACTGCGATTTGGCCTTGTCATAATCGGCTTTTTCGATTTTCTTCTGGGTATAAGCCACTTTGAATTCATAGAAATTCTTGTAGCTGATCGCCGCATTTTCGTGCATGGTCACATAGTGTGAATTTTCGAGAATAATGCGGTAGATGACCTTTTTGTCTTCCGGGAAGAGCTTCACGTAATTCTGGACAAATTCCATGAAATTCATCGGCGAGGTCAGCATTGTCTGAACGCACTTTTCGAACGGAGCATTGATAGCGCGGCTGGTGAGAATGTCATAGAAAAATCCGGCCAGAACGCCTTCGGTCGACATGAGCTGCAGGCCGTTTTTGATGACGCCCGTCTTTTTGCCGGTATTGCTGGCCCAGACGTAGCGGTCGCGGCGAATCGGATCCTGGCGGCTGTAGAGAAATTCGGATATGTTGTATTTGGTGCGGTCTTTTTCAGCCAGTTTCGGATTGGCGGGGCCATAAACGGCTTCAAATGCTTCGGCCCAGCCTTCGACGTAGGCAAGACCCACGTCGGTGATGATCGGAGCGTCATGACCGTTGGAGGAGGTGCGCTGTATCTTCTGGAAAAGCTTGCCGTAAAGGTCGAACATGATGGCATGACCGTTTTCATGCGCGACAACCAGATCGAGGGTGTCGTTCTTCAGGGCATCGTCAACCGAAAAGAGTTTTTTGCCTTCCGATTCGATGTCGAGAACGCAGATCATCGAGGTTTCGATGCCAAGGCGTTTGCCAGTTTTGTTTTCAACCATTTCAGCACCGAGCGGAATCATGCATGGGCCGGGTGACGGCATGAATGACGGCAGCGGTGACTTCGACAAAACGACACAGGGAGTGCCTACCGATTGAGACAGGAAGTTGAGAACGCTCTTTTTCTGCTCGGCATTGAGAGCATCGGTTTTGCTGATCGCATCTTTGAGAGCCTGAAAACGAATCTGGCGTGCAGTTCTTCTCAGTTTGAGAGAATCCTGCATTTCTTTGCTGTCGCTGAGGTATGGCAATACAGTAGTGGCGTGATAACCGTTGGCTTCAGCAGGAGTAACCTGAATTGCATCGGCAGCGAGAGCGAATACCAGATAACCGGCATCGTCGATCTTGACCTGTTTCGGAAGGTTGAGAGTCTTGCCCAGGAAACCTCCGATGATGTTGCCTTTGCCAACTGTGATCGGCTGCATGATAACCATGGCGCCGTCGATCGGATTCGAGTCACCTGATATGTTGGTTACAGGGGCTCTGCCGTAGGCAGTTCCTGTAAGAAGGGTGGTGGCGGTGAGAAAAGTTACAAAGGCATGTTTCAATTTCACTTTACTGGGCCTCCTGCTTAGGATATTTCATAATTTTACTGACAGAAACCTTAACCGTCAATGTACCTCAAACGACAGATTTTTCTTTCACGACATTTTTCAGGTTGTAGAGACGTTTGACATTAAGACTGTCGATCACTTCACTCTTTTCATTTCTGACGACCTGACCGGCAAGCAACTGGCTGACTGCCGGGGCCAGCATCAATCCGTGACCAGAAAAACCGCTGGCCTGAATGAAGTTGTCGACTTCATCGACCGGCCCCAGAATAGGCTGAGCATCTGCGGTCATCTCGTAGAGGCCTGCCCACTGTCTGACGATACGCAATTTGTCGAGTTTGGGGAAGAGGGCGGAAAAACGCCTGCTCATTTCATACATGAAATGCATCGAGCTGCCAACGTAGGTGCCGACCGGTTCATTCGGGTCGCCCATACCCATGACGACCCCGCCGCTCATTTCCTGACGGGCGTAGAGGCCGACGCTGAAACTGATGACCATGGGATCCCAGAGTCTTTCTACCGGTTCGGTCACCAGGATTTCGTGGCGGTAAGGGTCGACCGGAATGTCGACGTTCAGCATTTCGCCGATGCCCTTGGAAAAACCGCCTGCACAGTTGAAAAGCAGTGGTGTCTGGTAAGTATTGCCATTTTCGGTCATTACGAAGAAAATGTTGCTCTTTTTCATGATGCCGGTAACGTTCGTCCAGAGATGGATCTCGGCTCCAAGACGTTTGGCGGCATTGGCATAACCCTGAGTCAGCAGGAATGGGTTGATATGACCGTCTTTGGGGCACCAGGTCGCCTTGCGGAACAGTTCGGTGTTGATGAATGGAACAATTTTGCGCGATTCTTCGCGATCGATCACATCGACTTCAAGCCCCAAGCTTCTCTGCATGGCGACGTTCTTTTCGAACTGACGTTCTTCTTCTTCAGTGTGGGCGAGAATCAGATAACCACCCTGATAGAACTCTGTCCGATAGCCAAGTTCTTCTTCGAGGCCTTCGAGACGCTTTACCGAGGCCATCGCCAGGGTAGTGTTGGCTTCGGTGCTCCATTGTTGTCTGAAACCGCCGCCACATCGGCCACTTGAGCCGCTTGCAAGATATTTGCGTTCGAGAACGCAGATTTTTGTCATGCCGGCCCGTGCCAGTTCATAAGCGATCGATACGCCAAGAATGCCGCCGCCGATAATTACTGCGTCAAAAGCTCTGTTCATTTGCTTTCTCCGTTTTCTTTATCGTGTTTGGCCAGTTCGGCGTTGATCAGTTCGAAAGCAACCGGGCGGTTCGGGGGTCGGAAAGTTGGCGGGTAAATTTCAGCCGGTGGTGTTTTCAGTTCGCGACTGATAATCTGGGAAACCAGTCGGCGGCAGGTGCGGCCCTGGCATGAACCCATGCCTGCTCTCACCAGCCTGCGGATTTCATCGATCGTGGTTGCGCCCTGTCTGATGGCGGCAATGATTTCGTCTTCAGTTACATCCATACATCTGCAGATGATTTTCATGGTGTCTCTCCCTGTCAAGCTCTGATAGCGCGGATATCGTTGATCCGGTCTGCCGGGATTTCGATGGTGACCACAGCGGTGCGATCGTAGGCCGGCGGGTTGGCTACTCTGACGACTCTGGCTTTGCAAAGGGCTTTGCCGGATCTGTCCAGAGCTTCTACTTCGCTGTCTTTTGCCGGGACAGGCAGCAGTTCGTAACTGAGCGATAGAGTCGCCATGCCCGCAGTCTGCTGCTTCATATTAACGATAAAGATGGCAAGACCGGGACATTTGGGTACACAGGCGCCGCAGCCGGTACATTTTTCGAAGTCGAGCTGCGGTCTGTCGGTAATGCCCGATTTCATCTGAATTGCCTTGACCGGGCAGGCCGAAACACATGGGTCACAGGGAATGTCCTGCAGACATTCGATGACCGCCACCGGGCCCTTTGCCAGTCTTGTCTGCGGGGGCAGAACGTTCTTCAGTTCTTCAGGGGTAATGATTCCAGTATTTTTCAGCATGCTCCCGCCTCCTTAAGTACGCGTTCACGGCCCCAGCGGATTCGTTCACCGGTAGAGCCGGATCTGAGGGTGCGAAGTTCTTCGCGGGCTTCGGCAACGATTTCGGCCGCTTTGTCAGATTTTCCATGAATGCCTTCATAAGCTCTGGCACCAGCAATACGACCCGCCAGCATTGCGGTCGTTGCTTCTTCGATGCCGGAGGCATCGCCGGCGACATAGATGTCTGGGTTGGTGGTTCGCATCGATGAATCATGCAGCGGCACCAGACCTCCCAGTTCTCCGACATGGGCCATGCGGCACTGCGCCTGCTGAAACAGGTCGATCAGCGGGGTCAGACCGACTGCGAGGCAGATGCAGTCGCAGTTGACTTCAAATTCGGTATTCGGAACCGGCTGAAACTTTTCGTCTACCCGGCAGAGAACCGCGCCTTCGACGCCGGTTTCCCCAAGGGCTTTGAGAATGGTGTGTGAGGTGTGGATCGGGACGCCAAGGCGCCTGATCTTACTGGCATGTACCAGGTAACCGCCGATTGTGGGCATGCCTTCGACGAGTCCGACAACTTCGACGCCGGCCTGAATAAGCTGATAGCTTACGATCAGACCGATGTTGCCGCTGCCGACCATGAGAATTTTCCGGCCTGGCTTGATGCCGTGAACGTTCATCAGGGTCTGAACCCCGCCGGCACCATAAATTCCGGGCAGATCGTTGTTTTCAAAAGCAAGACTGTTTTCGGTGGCGCCGGTGCAGACGATAGCTGCCTGGTAAGATACTCTTTCGTAGGCGCTTTGAGAAAGAATGCCGGCTTCCTTGTTTGCATAAAATCCTACGGCAGCTGTGTTTTCGAGAACGGTCAGCCTGTCAGACGCTGACCTGACATCTTCATAAAGTTTGTTGGCGATGGTTATGCCGCGTATTCCGGCATCACGGTTGCTGCTGCCAAAAAAACGGTGGGTCTGCTTGATCAACTGACCACCAAGACGGGCACTGTCATCGACCAGAAGAGTTTTTGCTCCCAGGCTGGCTGCTACAGTGGCTGCTGAAAGGCCGGCCGGTCCGCCGCCGATTACGAAAATTTCAGTGTTTCTGCTCATGGATGGATTACACCGTGCCCTTTCTGCATGCGGATTTTCATGCCTTCCTTCAACGGAGTGATGCAGGTCATGATATTCACCTGACCGTCTACTTCCATTATGCAGCTGGAACAGCGGCCAATGGCACAGAAGAAACCGCGGGCACGATGCTTCTGCGGACTGTGACGAAGGGTTTTGATGCCGGCGGCATGAAGAGCGGCCGCGATCGGTTCACCTTCAAAGCCTTCGTATTGCTTATCTTCGAAGAAAAATCTGACAAGTTTGCGTTCCGGGAAACTCAAAACCGGGTGTTCCTGAATTCGGAGGGACGTCATCCCTTTCCTCCTTGTGTGTCTGTCTGTTGAATCTTTCTGCACTGACAAAATCGGTGAATGAAGCTGACCCTGCACATTTTACCCCTCGGAACTAAAATTGTCATCTGCCTGTCAGGTAAATTTTTAAATCCACTGCCACTTCTGGCCGTTTATAACTGAGTTCATGGTTTTTGATCTGAAAGATGTGGTAAAGTTAGCAAAACTCAATGCAAGGATCGAAGATGCGACTCAATGCTTTGACACTGGTGATTTGTCTGGTGTTTGGGCTGCTCGTTTATGGCGGCGATTTTCGGCTGCTCGATGATGCTGAGAATCGTATTCTCGATCTGCAGTTTCGCCGCCGTGGCGTGGTCGCTGCCGATCCGCGAATTGTCATTGCCGGTATCGATCAGGAAACTCTTGCCTGGGCCGCTCGGCCGATGTTTGCCTGGGGGCCGCTTTATGCCGAACTGACCCGGGCCGTTCAACAGGCCTCGGCTTCAGCGCTGCTGCTCGATCTTGTTTTTTCGCCCGGTTCGGAAACGGCAATTCGTGACCACGTGCGCGAAACGGGGCAGAAACTTGGCCTCGATCTGCCTCAGAAGTTTTTCCGGGAAATTGGTTTTGAAAAGCCTTTTAGAACGGCTCTGCTTGAATTCGTCGCTTCCGGAGCCACTCTTATCGTCGGTTTTGCCTGGGAAAAAAATCAGCCGGTCTATTCTGATCCGACTCTGCTTCATATCGCCCGCAGAGAAAACACCGGTTACTTTAATCTCGCGACTTCGCGCGATGGTGTTATCCGCAATGTCCAGCTTTCTGCGGAGGGGCCATCCGGTCCGGTACATGCGGTGGCTATGGCGGTCGCTCTTCGCAGCGGTCTGTGCAGTAATGAGCTTTCTGCTGCAGCATTCAGGCAGATAAGCTTTCGTGGCCCGCGGTCAACGATCCGGACAATTCCGGTGCGTCGCATAATCGAAGCCGCCAGAGCCGGCCAGTCTCTTGCCGACGAATTGGCCGGGCGCATTGTTCTGCTGGGTTTCACAGATATTACCGATTTCAAGGCCACCCCTTACGGTTACATGCCCGGGGTCGAGATTCATGCCAATATTCTCGACAATATTATCGGTAACCGTTTTCTTCAGCCCGTTTCCAGACCTTTCGAGATTGCCGTCATGGCTGGAATCATTTTCAGCCTGCTGCTGATCGCCAGGCTGCACCGTCTCGCAGCGATTATTTCGGCCACGATAATTTTCTTCGCCTGGGCAATTGTTGCATTTTCATGCTTCGATCCTCTGGTGATTCCTGTGGTGCGGCCACTTTTACTGCTGGCGGCTTTTATAACCGCAGAAAGATTCCTTGCCTACCGGGCTATTTATCTGGATCGCCGCAGAGTTCGCGCCATTTTCGGCCGCTATGTCAGCGATGCGGTTGTCAAAGAAATTCTTGCCGCCAACGACCGTGATTTTCTTCAAGGTCGTCGTCGGCAGCTCTGCATTCTGATCGCCGATATCCGGGGGTTCACCTCCTTCAGCGAGCAGCGCGATGCTCATGAAGTAGTCGCGTTTCTCAATGCTTATTTTGCCAGGCTTACGGAAATAATCATGGCAAATCGCGGTGTGGTCGACAAATTTCTCGGCGATGGTCTGCTGGCGTTTTTTAACGCCCCGGTCGAGCACGACGGCTATGCCGACGATGCGGTCAGGGCCGCAATGCAGATTATCGACTATGCAGCTTCCCCTGAATTCAAATCGATATGTTATGGCAACGATTTACGGGTTGGCCTGGCTGTGCATGCTGGAAATGTCGTATTCGGAAATGTCGGATCAGAAAGAAAGGCCGAATTTACCGTTATCGGTGATACCGTCAATGCCTGCTCGCGCATGGAAAGCCTCAACAAGGAGTATGAAACTTCTCTGCTCGTCAGTGGCGAAGTGGTAAAATCTGTGAAAGCAAAATTCAACTGGAAGTTTCTCGCCAGAACAAGTTTACGTGGTAAGGCCAACGAAGTTGAGCTTTATACCATCAGCAACATGGAGGGGTAAAATGTCTCGAATCAGACTGATGTTGATGCTGTTGTGCTGTTTACTGCCTGTCAGCTTTGTGCATGCCGCTGAGGTGGCTCTGGTGACTGAAAAAACCGGATCGGTGCAGGCTGATCTCAAAGGAGATAACTGGGAAGTCGAACTGGCAGAAATTTTGCCGGATGGCGTTGCCATCAAAGTGTCCCCGGATGGTTCTCTGGTTATCATTCATCTGCCGACCAGCCGTGAATACCGTTTCAATGCTGAGGCAACGGCAACGCTCACTCTGGCGGCCGTAGTTGGCGAAAAGTTCACCTCGGGTGACGTGCAGCTGGTTTCGGGCGATCTGGCGCTTGGTCAGGACATGGCCAACCAGACCGGAGCGGTCAACCCGGAAAGAGTTGCTCAGGCCGCACCGCCGGCACCGGCTGACGAAGCGAAGGCTGCTCCCCTACCGATCATGAGATCTTCGAAGCTTGCCGATAGCGACTCGAACAAGTCAGGCAACTTTGCTGAAGTGCTCGATGAGGAGCTGGGAGGCAGCCAAGAAAGTGTTGAATCATCCGAAGCTGCCGTCGATGCTTTCGATAAAGAACAACGGAAACATGAAATGGAAAGTTCTTCATCTGCAGGCGCTTCAGTGGTGCAGCCGGCCCGGGAAGAAAAGCCTGCTGAAGAAGCTGGTAAAATCGCCCCAATGCCCAGCGCATCACCTGCCGGGCCTGCTGCAGAACCCTCTGAGTCGGAAGAACCGCTGTTTGCGGGTCTTACCATCGCCCTGCCTGTCGAGACTTATTCCGGCATCTGTTCAGATGAATCTGCCTTCAAAGTGACTGGTAGCCTGGTGACTGGCAGCCGCCTGAACTTTGTCGCCGCCGGCTGGGTAGAAATCGAGATCGATTGCGGCAAAATGGCCTCGACTACGCTTGTTCTTGAGGGTAACCTCGCATCGATTACATTGGCGGCGGTTGCACCGCTGCCGGCTTCAATCACTGCAGCATGGACGCTGGAAAAGAACGGCTATCTACAGCAGGCGGCTGCGATGTGGCTGCGACTGCTGAAGACCGGCGTTCCAGAAAAGAAGGTAATGCCGCATCTGAAGCGTCTCAAAGCTGCAATTTCGGGTAAATAAGCGTTTAAGCTGGCAGCCCTGCAGATGTAAGCAGGGCTGCTCTTTCTTCTGCATTCAGTTCGCGAATTTCGCCGGGTTTCAGGCTGCCGATTTTCAGAGGGCCGAAACGAACCCGATGCAGACTGATAACTGAATGGCCAAGGCAGGCAAACATCCTTCTTACCTGACGTTTGCGGCCTTCTCTTATCGTTACCGAATAGGCATTCGATTCGGGGTGATACTCGAGCCGGCATGGCGAGGTCATGCCGTCGTCTAGTTTCAGACCGGAAGTGAACATTTCCGTTTCGATGGATGTCAAAGGCCGGCCGCTGATTTTTACCAGGTATTCCTTGTCAACTTTGAATGACGGGTGCAGCAGGCGGTTGGTGAGCTCGCCATGATCGGTAATGATCAGGAGGCCTGTTGAATCATAATCGAGCCGGCCAACCGGGTAAAGACGCCGGTCTTTGGGCAGAAAATTGGCGATAGTCTTGCGGCCACGCTCATCTTTAAGGGTGGTGACCACGCGCAGTGGCTT
>CAZPCO010000025.1:0-6592 GCA_964585025.1 uncultured bacterium
GGGAGGTTTTTGCCTTGAACAGGAAAAAGGAACAGGTTGTAATCACCGTGCTCGGCGCTAACAAACCCGGCATTCTTGCCGGTATCACCCGCGCTATCGCCGATTCTAACGTCAATGTCGAAGACGTCAGCCAGAAAATCATGCAGGATCTGTTTGCCCTGATGATGATGACCGATTTTTCGACCGCCAATTGCAGTTTTGAAGATTTTCAGAGCCGCATGCAGACAG
Source organism: uncultured bacterium (assembly GCA_964585025.1). Lineage (GTDB taxonomy): Bacteria > Muiribacteriota > Ozemobacteria > Ozemobacterales > Ozemobacteraceae > Rifleibacterium. The sequence continues at coordinate 229 of CAZPCO010000025.1, forward strand.
TTGCCGAGCAGCTGCGCGTCAAGGTTTTCATTCAGCACGAAGACGTTTTTCGCTTTCAGCACCGGCTGTGATGGAGGTCAAAAATGTTTTTCTCTCTTGAAGAAGTCATCGAAACCATCAGTGCCGTCGGGGTCGAAACCTTCGATATCCGTACGATCACCTGCGGTATCAACCTGATGAGCTGCGCTGATTCAGACGTTCACAAATGTGCTGACAAAGTTTACGAAAAAGTGGTGCGCGTTGCTCACGAGGTGGTGCCGGTTGCCCGCAAACTCGAGAAAAAATACGGCATTCCGATAGTAAACAAGCGTATCTCGGTAACGCCCGTATCGTTTCTGGCCGGCGCTTTTACCGAACCGACCGCAGTGCCGATTGCTCAGGCGCTCGATAAGGCAGCAAAAGAGCTTGGCATCGACTATGTTGCCGGCTTTTCAGCCCTGATTCCAAAGGGTATTACCCGTGGCGATCAGATTCTGCTCAATTCCATTGCTGATGCTCTGTGCTGCACCGACCGAGTTTGTTCGAGTGTCAACATTGGCAGTTCGCAGGCCGGCATCAACATGGACGGCGTTTATCGCATGGCCGAAATCATCAAGGAAGCGGCCGAACGTTCACGAGACAAGAATGGTCTCGCCTGCGCCAAACTCGTGGTTTTCTGCAACGCCGTCGAAGACAACCCGTTTATTGCCGGTTCATTCATGGGCCCGGGTGAAGCCGAAGCAATTCTCAACGTCGGCATTTCAGGCCCAGGTGTTGTCAGAGCCGCACTCGAAAATGCCCAGCACCTCAATTTCGGCGAACTGTCGGAATTGATCAAAAAAATTAGTTTCAAAATCACCCGAACTGGTGAACTGGTCGGGCGAGAAGCATCGCGCCTGCTCGGAATTCCTTTTGGTATAATCGATCTTTCCCTGGCACCGACTCCGGCCGAAGGCGATTCAATTGCCGACATTCTCGAACTTATGGGTCTCGAAAAAACAGGTTGTCACGGTACCACAGCTGCCCTGGCCATGCTCAACGATGCAGTCAAAAAGGGTGGCATCATGGCGGCTACCTACGCCGGCGGTCTGTCGGGGGCTTTCATTCCGGTTACTGAAGACGGCGGCATGTGCCGCGCCATCGACGCCGGCGCCCTCAACATTCAGAAACTCGAAGCGATGACCTGCGTCTGCTCGGTTGGCCTCGATATGGTGGCTATCCCTGGAGATACACCGGTTGATGTCATTGCCGGCATTATCGCTGATGAAGCTGCAATCGGTATGATCAACCACAAGACCACCGCCTGTCGTCTTATTCCCGTGCCCGGGATGGATGCCGGTGATGTCGTCGATTTCGGCGGCCTGCTCGGCAAAGGGCCGATCATGGAAGTCGGACGGCACTCGCCTTCAGTGTTTGTGCGTCGCGGTGGTCGCATTCCGGCACCGGTTCACAGCATGAAAAACTGATACCACAGATCAGAGAACGAACAGCCCTGGAACTATGTTTTCAGGGCTGTTTTTTTGGACCACGGATGGACGAGGAGAGTTTAGGATTTTAGCCACGGATGAACACGGATCGACACGGATGGATTTGATCTTTTCTGGCCACGGATGAACACGGGCCAACAGGGATGAAGTTTTGCTATTGAAGTCTGGTAAAATGGACACGATGATTCGGGTTTGAGGTATTTTGCGTTCATGCGTGATGAAATTAGATTAAGGGCGGTTATTGCAGCGGTTTTCATACTGCTGGTAATGCTGCCGGTCGTTTTTGTCTCGGCCGGCCTGCGTCAGATGAGCGACGAAGCCTTGCAGAGTCGTTTGCAGCTGATTGAGCAGAATCTGAAGACTGAGGCAAGATCTTTTCAGGCAGACTTGAATGCCAGACAGCATATCGAGAGAATGATCAAGAAATCTGAGCAGCTGGCTGGCTTATCTTCTGCATCACTCGAACAGCCCAGATTCGCTTCAGGTATCGATCCGCGGATTTTTACCGAAGCGACAATTCCTGGGCTTCTGGCAAATTTTCGCCTGATTTCCGGGGTTGAGCCATATTTTATGGTGGTTTTCAGCACTGATATCTATAATATCTGGAGCTGGTTTTCAAATAGTCTTTCAGACATTCAGGCCGCAGAAAGAAAGCAGCTGGCCAGTCTCTTGAGCGTCATGGCGGCCGAACAGCTGGACTTTGTCAGAACCGATGACAGCAGAAATGATGCAGAACAGCGCTTCCATGAAACACTGCGCCAGGCGGCAGGCAACTTTGATGGATTCAATCAGGCCTATTTCAAATTGATGAGCCGCTTTTTTTCAGATATGATTTACCCGCTGCCGTTTCAGGGCGCCTGTTATGAAACGGCTACCCGTAAACGTGGTGATTGCCGCCTGTTTTCTTATTACCGGCGTATCAAACAGGGGCCAAAAATCATGGGCGGATATTATGTGATGTTCGCCAGTCGGCATTTTCCGCCGGCAAAACTGTTGGTTGATTCTTTAAAATGTGCTTCTGAAGGTTTTAGACGCGCGTATCTGAAAAAGCCACCGACCGAACCCGGCCGATCGATCTGCCGTGGCAAAAGGCTGCAGGTTGAGACAACACTTCCGAATGAACTTTTAGGCTATAACTCACTGTTTGCTGAGCCGGCAATTCTGCCTGCCGGTTTGCTGGTTTCCTGCGACATCAGCAATCTGCTCGTTGAAGCAGTAAATACAACTCGTTCTCTGGCAATGACTCAACTCATGGTAACTCTTTTCTGTCTATTTCTGGCCGCATATTTCACTCTGTTCGGCTTTCCCGGGAAACTGCGGTTACGACTGCGCATGCTGTTGAGCGTAAGTCTTGCAGTTATCATGCCTTATACGATTCTCGGGTATGTTTCAGCGCGGCTGCTTGAACGCATCAAAAGTTTGAATGGCTTCGAATTGCGTGCTGATGCTGAAGGGCAGATGCAAAAGCTGCACAGCTATTACAATGATCAACGTCAGCAGCATCTATTGCAGACCTTGAAAATCAAGAAAAACATGATTTCGATCATCGATCGGCCAGAATCAGAGATCATGAACACTCCTTCCTGGAAGATAGTTCGCGAGGGAACCAGTGTCGACGCCATTTTTTTTCGCAATGACGGTGTGGCCAGGTCTTTCAAGGCAAGGAATCCTGGAGATATGGAAATTGCCAACCTCGAGAGGCTCGTTTCCGTAAAATTTCTCGAAAATCTCGGTGTTCTCGACCTCAAATCGCCGGCAATCAAAAAACTGCAGCAGATGAGCACGGTGGCTGATGGCATGATGGACACCGTTCGACAGGAGTATTTCGACTATAGAGTTCTGAAATACGAAGCCAACGAGACATATGATTTGAACAGATTTGATGATTTTTCCCGCATGATCTGGTTTCTGATTCCGGGCCGGGGCAACGCCTCGCAGACAGTTCAGGCACTGGCATCGACCAACGTTGCCAACCTCAACTACCTTATTTACAATCCCTGGGAATTCGACCCGGGTATTTTTTCGAGTTTTTCCGGGCGAAACCGGCATAACTTCCTGATGGGGCACCGGCGGCATGACGATATGGTTCTTCGCTGGTGGCCTGAACACGTCAGTCCCGATCATCCGTTGAAGGTGCTTCTCGATGAAGCTGCCCGTAACCGCGTCTCTACTGACCACCTGACTGAATCCGGCGGAAATTACCGCTACGCCAAGCAAAGATTCAGTAATAAGGATGCAGTGGTCTTTGCCGGTATTTCGACAAGCTCGCCTGATCTTATGTCCGGTCTGCTGGCATGGATTTTTCCCTTTCTGCTGCTGGTTTTTGCTCTGTTGTCGCTGTTGTTGTTCGCAGACGCACTGGCTGCGCTTTTCATAACCCCGGTTAAGGGTATCAGTGAAGCAGCCGCAGCGGTGGCCTCCGGGGATTTTTTCCGGCAGATAGTCATTGAAAAGACCGATGAATTTTCGCTTCTGGCCGGATCTTTCAACGAAATGACCATTGGCCTTCTTCAGCGTGAAAAAATGCGAAGATTTGTTTCTGAAAATCTCTATGACCGGCTGGGCGAGTCTGCTGGCCTCAATGAACTCAGATCCATGCAGGTTTCACGAGTTACCATGCTTGCTTCCGACATCAGAAGCTTCACTACCCTGAGCGAAGCACACGACCCGCAACAGATCGTCAGCCTTCTCAACGACTATTTCACGGCAATGGAGACTGCGATCAAAAAACATGGCGGTGTAATCGAGCGATTTGTCGGCGATGCAGTCATGGCTGTTTTTTATGCCGGAGGAGAAAGGGCGGCGGAAGCTCGTGCAGCCGCGGCGGCTTTCGCCATGCGCCGGGAACTCGCAGCTTTAAATCTCGTTCGACAAAAGCACGGCCTGTTTACGGTTGAAAACGGCATCGGTATTGCGACCGGCGAAGCGGTATCTGGACTGGTCGGTAGTGAGGGTGGGCGCATGGTTTTTGCCGTTCTTGGCGAGGTGACAAGAATGGCTGAGCGACTTGAAAGCGCTACCAGAAATGTTCAATCCAGGATCATCGTTTGTCCGGCGACCAAAAGAGCGTTGTCGGAAGATTTTGTTATTGGAAAAGCCCTGGAAACTTCAGAAGGTCAGGCTTTTGAACTTGTTGGGCAGCGAGTTGACGGAGGGGCAGATGTCTGAAAAACGCATTCAGATCATTCGCAGATTATCTCTTTCGTCACTGGCACTGGCATGGTTGACGGTGTTCGCGGTTCCGGTAATTCTGCTGCAGCTAAGCTTTGATTATCTGTTCGAGCTGACCCTGCAGGCCGGCCGGCAGGCTGCTGTTTCTTCTCTGGCCGGTGAAATGAACAGTTTTCGTCGCGATTTAAGTGCTGAAGCTTTTGTGGAAAGGAATCTCAGACAATTTTTTTCCGGTCGCAACCGCATCGATTCCAGTCCTGAATCTGCGAAAAGCAGTCTTCAGCAGGTGACTGGTCTGAAGACAGCCTGTGTGATCACTCATCGCTCAGATACGACTGATGTCGATTATTATCTCGATCCGGTTCTGCAGAAGCAGGTTCAGACTCTGCCGCGGGCCATGCTGCGGCGCTATCTCGTTGCGATCAATCGTCAATATCAGTATGGTTTTGCTGACCCGGCTGCCAGGGCTTCTGTAGATAGTCTGTATCGTTATGCCGACCACGAGAAAAGTCGAAAAGATGCCGACAATTTCATGCGGCGTCAGTTCGGGCTGATTGCTGAAATGCCGCTGGAGCCCGGTCGAATCTGCAGGATTGTGTCAACCAGACTGGGTGGCGCGGCGTTTTTCTATTACCATCCGTTCGTCAGAGTTGAAGGTCGGCAAAAGTTTATTTCCGGCGGTTGTCTGGTCATTTTGCGTGCTTCAGACCTGAACTGGCGCCAGGTGTTCAGAGAAGCGGCTGCAATGCAGGCGCGTGGGGTTCTGCGCCGATTTTCCAGACTGAATATTCCTCTGGATGGCGACAATTATCTGACCCGTCGGATCATAACCCGTTATTATGCGGATTCTGACGGTCAGCACCTGGTATCGACGATGCCTGATACGGTTTTGACAGATTTGATTCACCAGGGAGGATTTGCACCGGTAAATCTCGACCGGGTGCTTGCGGCATTGCCGATGCTGCGGGTCACAGTTCCGCAAACCGAACTGCAGCACCCGCTGGCTGGAAAGGCCTGGCTGATCCACAGACTGGCAAGACTTTTCGCTCTGCTGGGCGCAGTTTTTCTGCTTCGGTTGTATTTCTTCGGTATTGATTTCAAGCTTGGCATAAAACCAAAGGTTCTTTTGGGCACCACTGTTATGCTGCTGCTGCCGGTGACCCTGCTTCTCGCCGGCCTGGTGACCTGGAATCAGTTCAACCGGGTTTACGACTGGTATAAGGCTGAAGAGCTGCAGCGGCACTTTTTTAATGAGCTTTACGACGGCTTTTCCCACTATCTTGCGGCTTTGCAGAAACACACCATCAAGGTGGCAGAGGAAATTGCCGGGAATCGCGCTGTCGCCGGAAATGAGGATTTTACCAGGATAATGGCGGCAGGAATATCTGATACGGTAGCCTCTGATTTGTTTTTTGACCTCTACAGTAGTCACCGCCTGCAGGTTAAATCGGCAAAATTTCATCAGGCAACCTCACAGGAAGAAGAATCCGGGCGGCGTCTGGTCAGTTCCGCAATTCTCAATGCTTTCGACAGTAATGGCAATTTCAAGGTCAATCAAACCAGGGGGGGCGATCGTGACCCTGCCGCTGTTGATGCTTCGTTTGCGAATGAGATTGGCAATCGTTGGGGTCGGCCATTCAAAATGATGCGGATGAATACCGGCAACCGTTTTTCGACCGCTTACATTTTTAATGAAGATAAATACAGCCTTTTTGGCATGCTGTCGT
>CAZPCO010000025.1:6602-18284 GCA_964585025.1 uncultured bacterium
ACAGGGTGCTGATTCGCGATTACATTCTCAACAATTTCAGGCCCTCGGCAAGATTTGCCGGTGTCGCCGCCAGATTTTTCGAGGTGGTCAGGGATGGAGCCGGTTATCATCTGATTGACCTTGCTGATGGCAGGGCTTTAAACAATGTCGCACTTCTGGAAAAAATAGATCTGGCTGAAGACGTTGAAAGTTTTGTCTGGCGTGAAAAGAGGCAAAATCTGCTGCAGGTTCGCTGGTTCAGTGATTATCCTCTGGTTATGCTGGTTGGCAGTGAGGTTTTCTCCGCGGGGCTTTCTGCCTGGATATTGCCATCGATGCTTCTCGGTTATGGGCTTTTATTGCTGGCTTTTGTCTATCTGGTATTCGAACTGATCTATTTGCGACCGCTGCGTGAGTTCATGAGAGTTACCGCTGAAGTTGGCCGCGGCAACCTGCAGGTTACTGTGGATTTGCGCTCAAATGATGAGTTTGGCGAGCTGAAGAAGGTTTTCACCGGAATGGTGCAGGGGCTGGAACAAAGGCGCAAGCTGACACATTTTGTATCGCAGGATGTGTTGACAGCAGTGGAAAGTGACTCAGACGCCGATATGGCTCCAGGGGGAGTCAGGGTGGCGGCCTCGGTGGTTTTCATACAGCTGCAGATTTCGCCTGCTGTCAGACCGGCTGAGGCCGAAACCGGTTTTGCTGCTCTGAATAATTTTATCGGTGCGGGCGACAGAATATCGCGAACTTTTGGCGGCGTTATCGACAAAGTTATCGAAAATACTCTGATGCTGGTTTTTCGTGCCGCTACAGCTGGGGAAAATCATAGTCTACAGGCTTGTCGGGCTGCTCTTGAGATTTCTTGTGTCATGCGTGATGCCGGGTTCAAGTTGCGGGCCGGCATTGCCAGCGGCAATGTCGTATCGGGTCGCATCGGGTCGCGGCTTGGCAAGCTTGATTACACGGTTATCGGCGATACGGTGAATCTGGCGGCAAGGCTGAAGGCAGAGGCGGCAAAGGCCGGCACGACCGGTATCATCGTCGCTCCTTCCACAATCAGGGGTCTGCGGGGGCAGGGCCGCGTCGCATATATCGACAGGGTCGAAATCAAGGGAAAAAGCCGCGAATACCCTCTTTATGAGCTTCTTGAACTGCGCTGACCTGTTTTGAAGTTCTCGATAATGCAGCGCACCGTTGATATGCTGATTTTCTCATATCATCCATACTTCGGCGGTGGCGGCGATTTTACCCGCTTAACTTTTGGCAGGGGTGGAAACAACCGGTGGCAGTCGATGCTCAAACCTGCAAACTGCGCAATCTCGATCTGTGCCTGATCGTCATAAACGTCTTCGCGCCCGAATAACCCATCTTTGCCAAGCTTGTAGACCCGAATCAGGCGGTCGACGGGGTGAATCAGCCAGAACTCTTTTACACCGGCCTTTTCGTAAATTGAGCGTTTGAGAATATTGTCACGCGAAGCGGTAGAGGGCGAGATAATCTCAATCACCAGGTCGGGTGCTCCGAATACGCCCTGCTGCGTGATTTTTTTTTCATCGCAGATGACAAAAATATCAGGTTGCAGAACCGTGGTGATCTCTTCGGCCGCTTTGTTTTTGCGCGCCAGCATCAGGTCGAATGGGGCATGAAAAACCTGGCAGGGCTTGTTTTCAAGAAAATTGGCGATCTGTCTGAATAGTTCACCGCTGATCAACTGATGATCAAGGGTCGGGCTGGTCATGTCATAGACATCGCCATCTATGATTTCGTAACGTTTATCGTCATTCCACTCCAGATAATCGGCATAAGAATACTTTTCAGGTTTTTTGCGTTTCGCTCCGACCATACTGAAACTCCAATTATGATTTGCATGATTATAACACGGGTTTCGGCCTGGCAATTTCTCAGTAGGAAACGGCCTTGAAGAATTTAGTGGCTGAAGAATCGTAGCCGGTCAGGCGATAGCGTGACAGCTGCACGACCTTACGGGAAAAATTGATTTTGCATTCAGCGATCAGCTGGGCGGTGAAAGTTGCCAGCACGTAGGTTTTTGTGCTGTCGTAGGTCAGAAAACGCCCCTGTGATTTGATGATGAATTTGGTCGGATCGGCGGTTGCTGTGCTGCTTGCTGCCGGGTATGAGGTTACCCTGAAATGGTAAGGCGGGCTGGCGGTGGTATCGTCGATGAGATAATTGGTTAATTGCTTGTTAAGAAACAGCCAGTCAGAAGGAATGGAAGCCACCTGCCCGACTTTGCTGGTTGTCCAGGCTGCATTTATCGATGTCCAGTTCGAAACACTGGTAATTGAGGCAATGACATAGGTGCGGCTGGCAACTGCAGCGACAGTGTTGTCGAACATGGATCTGTTCGTCTGCGCGACGGTGATTGCATAATTTATGCCAGAAAACGCCGCATCTACAGCTCGATCGGTATTGTCTACCATGGTTTGCACTTCAATTTCGGTCTGCACCATTTTCATGTAGGCTGTCGATACGCTCATCAACAGACCAAAAATGAGCAGCACCATAATTGTGCCGGCCATCCCGCGGTTTGTGACGCTTTTCTGCATTTTGTCAGCCTCCTGCTCCGGGTGCGGTCAGCACGATGCTTTCGCTGCTGATCAATTCGCGGTCGTAAAAATCAATATCTCCATCTGAATCGGTATCTTCAGTGGCTTCCTCATCACTGCGAACCTGTATTTTAATCGTAAAGGTCCAGGTGGAAATCCGTTCGACCTGAAAAAGGTTGACGTTACGCGCGATGCGGGTATTCCAGGTTCGCATCTTGTCAGGGTCACTGCTGTCGATGATTCTCTGAAGAACATGGTCGGTGCCGGGAAAACCAAGCTTCATGGTTTCAGTAACGTTTTGAAGATAATAACCGAGGCCATTCTCTATGGTGAGGCCGGTCGATGCAACCGGATGAATAACTTCTCTGGCGTTGAGCAGATCCTGTTTGATCATATCGAAGGCAAGCCGGGTGTAATTGTCGGCGGCAACCTTGCTGTGACCTTTCTGCCAGACCAGCGAGCCATATTGAATATAGGCAATGACTGCGCCCATCATCATTGTCATGACGATGGTAGCGGTAAGCACTTCAACGAGCGTAAAAGCCCTGTTTTTTGCATCGATCACCATAATACATCGGCCTCTGCATCTCCGTCGTCGTCGACGGCATAGGATTCTGATGATAAAACTCCGTAAGCATTGAGATAAACCCGGATGCGTGAACTGCCGTATTCAAAAAGCATGAAGCATTCGCCAAGTCTGATTTTGTTGGCTTCGCTGATTCCAGTGCTGTCATGGGTCATCAGGTAGCCATCGGGCCAGAAATAGATGATGCGCGGCTTCAGATAAGCCTCCCTGGTTACAATGACCATGGGATCGACACTTATCTCTTCATTGTCAAGAATGCTTTCCCAGTTCAGACTGTCGTAACTGGCATCGGTTTGAACGGTGCTGAGGTCAGGGGGCGTGTTGCCCTCGAGATAACCGGTATGCATCTGAACTTTGTAAGCATCACCGCCAGGCGAGAAAATCAGGCGATGCAGCGCCTGTTCCTGCATGGCTTTATATTTGCCCAGTCTGATGTTCTGCACGAGAATTTCGGCTTCGGCTTTAACCCGCTCTGAGGAATAAAAATTGGTGATTGCCGGCAGAACAATGCTGCTGACCACTGATATAATCGCCATGACCGTCATGATCTCCATCATGGTGAAGGCGCGCCGTGCTGTCGGTGTCGTTATGGGTGCGAAACGACTCGGGTTTTGCGGCAACGCCAGAGCGCAGGCAGAGCAGGCAAGTGTTGTCATTGTTGATTGAACCGGCTCCGAAGCAGTTTCGCTGCAGCCTTGTCGTTTCAGATCTGTCATAGTGTCTGATTTTACCATCATGGCGTATATTTGATGATCGTGGCACTGTTATTGGCGTTGAATAGCCCTGAACCGCCGATCAGATAAATAGACGAACCGCAGGCAACCGCAGACATGGCATAGGTAGTCGATTTAGGCAGGTTGGGTAACTGCCGCAGCTGGGTTGTGTCCGGATTCCAGGCATAGGCTGTCGTGAGAGTGGTGCCTACAGGGGATTCGCCGCCAAAGACGAATATTTCATCACCGAATGAGCAGACGGCGGCTTTGGTACGTCTTATGGCAGACGGCATCGTTTGTTGCAGCCATTCGTTCTGATTGAAATCGAATCTTTCACAGTCAGAGAGAATTTGCGTTCCGCTGGCACCACACATTCGCCATGCTTTGTCTTTGTGCCAGACAAGCACATGGCCTTCTACCGGCAATTTCAAATTGGGTAGAGAACGGCAGATGCCGAGTGAATAGTCACTCGCGTTATTATAATAATGATAGCCATGCGGCCAGTAGACAAGACTTGTGGTTGTGGCTGTGGTCGGGGTTGGGCGGCCCCCGGCGATTATAATGCCATAAGGTGTCAGGCAGGCGGCATTCTCCTGAACTTTTACCGCTCCTAGATTATCGTTCATGGTTCGGGTCATGTAAAACTGCTCTTCTTGCGTGGTAGCAGCATTGGTGCTGTAGAACTCAAGTTCTTTGACTTCAATTTCATCGCCGGTGGAGTTAGCCATAGAAAGTCGATAATGCAAATGATTTAAAGTATTATTAAAATAGAAAGTGTTCCATGTGCCGTTCGAAGGATTGCGAGGTGTGCTGGAACCGCCGGATAAACATTGGAGTGCCGTCCAGGTGGACCCATCATCACTGAATTCAAATTTGAAATCCTTAATGCCGTCATCGTTACCATACTGACATAATATACGGACAACGTTTATATTATCCGCAGTTCCCAGGTTCATGGCAATCCATTCACCCGTAACAGGGATATTTCTATCTGTATCCCATTCGCTCGATGTGCTGCCGTCAAAAGCTTTCCAGCGCGGTTCACTACCGCTTTCGCTACTGACGGTAAGAGTTTTGCCATCTTTCGAGTTCGAGTTCATTCCGCTGGGCGAAATTAGCCTGAAATTAGCCGCCACTAGATACAATTCCCGGATACAATAGTAACTGCCACCATAGTTTGAATCGACTCTCAGGCGGTATTTCTGGAAAGGCGTGTTAGGCGGTGTGGTTGTGAAATCTTTGCGGTAGCTTGTCGAACCTTTCGGAATAATGTCATCGGTAATCAGACTTACCCAGCTTGAGCCATTAAAACCTTCAAAATCATATTGTTTTGCACCATTGCTCGGGTTATTGGTGTTGTTGTGTATTATTATTCGGTTAATAATCGGTGCTAGAGCTGCCTGACCAAAATCGTACGTTACTTCTTTGCCGGAAGCGGTCGCTGACCATCCAATGCTGGTATCACCATTGAAGGCTGCATAACCAGCTTCGGAGGACTGAGCTACTGACCCTGTGTAAGCTACGGTGTATGGATAGGGAGAAGAAGAACCGCTCATTTTAGCCGATGCCACAAATGATTTTGTAACACCCCCCCCAACAGGCGGAGGTGTATAAGCCAGAACTTCGCCAGTGGTCGGGTTGAATTTTTGTACCAGATCTGTGATGCCCGTTGAATCAGAGCCGTTAAAAGTATATAGCTCACCATCGTATGCGACCGTAGAGTGCAAGAAAATTTTGCGGGTCAGGGTAGCGGCAAGCGGTTGAATGTAGCTGGTATATGATGCCAGTGGATTGAAACAATAGATGGTATTTGTAGCAGCACCGCTTTCAAGAGGTGAGCCACCCATGATATAAATACCGCCGCTGGCGACTGCGGCGTTGTTTACACCGCTTATCGTGTAGGCCAGAGTGGCGACGAATTCATAGGTGCCGCTGGCGGGTGTGGATTTAATTACATTGAACGGCATGTTGGCCAATACTTCAGGAATACCCTGAGTTGAAACCGTGCCGACAACACTGCCGAAACCGGTCAAACTCGACTGCGTTCTGGTAACTCCGTTGAATTTGAATGAATTCGGGTCGGAAATGTCAACAATATAGACTTCTCTGGCGTCAGCTTTGCCATAGATAAGGCGCTGACCGTCGTTGCTGACGATGAGCTGTTTGTCGGTTATATCCATCGATGGAACATCGATTCTGGTGATCGGGTGCCCGGGTTTAAGGCACCAGAGGTCGTCGTTGGCGCCTTCCAGAACGTAGAGAATCGGATTGGCCAGGTCACGTGAGAAGGTCATGCCGGTGCTGAGACAGTCATTTGCTCCTGACAATGGGTATTGCCCAAGGCAGACAGGCTGAAAAGAAAAAGGCAGCAGCGAAGTCGAAGCTACACTGTTCCAGCCGCCCATGGTCAGGTTATTTTTGTCTGTCGGTAAAAGGGAGGTGCTGGCAAGCGCGCCTGCGGTCGCACCGACTGTTGGTGAAGAATAAAGACCGAGATAACTGTCGCCGGCAGCAATGAATTCTATACCGCAGATCATTGAGTTGTTCAGTGGATCAGATATATTGTCAAGATCGATCTGCAGGCCTGCGCCCCCGGCGCTGGAAACGACGATATCGTCGTAAGAAATTACCACCGCAGTGTTTGAAGCACCAGCATAGTGGATGATATCAAAGTTCGTCATTTTCGTGACATTTTCAACGCGGATATTGAACAGCCGCTTGCCGGTGGTGTCGAAAACGTTGTCGTTGAAATGCAGTTTCACGGTAGCAGGGCCGTCAGGAACATCCGGGAATGAATAAGACAGGGTGCCGTCTTCGATCCATCTATGTTTCTGGTAGAGCTCTTGAGGTTCGTTACCCGCATTGGCTACAGGAGTCGGTGGGGTATCGGGGTCGACGTGGGTGCTGCCGCCGGTAATTGGGTCGGGTTCCCAGCCTGGAACAGTACCCGGTCCGCACGAAATCTTTCTGACGGTTGTAAAGGCGCGGCAGGTTTCGATTTGAATTGGTTTTTGCATGAAGGCAGTCATGTTTGCCGGGTATTCAAGCTGAGCACGAACCTCGGTAGGGTTTTCGGCCGCCGGCTCGAGATCGAGATACAGTCTCGAATAGTCAAGCTGCGCAACTGCAAGCATATTTGTAAGAGACTCGGGTCTGAAATAACCTATATAGCGTTTGTTGGCGCTGGCTTTTTTGGCATTGTTGGTGCTTGCGGTGAGGGCAGCCCCAATTTTGTAAAAATAGTTTGCCGGCCAGTTTTTGACGCTCGGCCAGGTTTCGCTGGCGGTGGTGCAGTCTCTGAGCTTGATGCCGAGAGTGCTGGCCGGGTTATTCAATGCGAATGAACAGCTGGCCATTACATTTTCAAAAGTCCAGGGTGTTTTGTTTTCTTCGCGATAGTCGATCAGCAGGCCGTTCTGCTGGGTTAGACCAGCGAAGTTGTTGGCAGCGAAATCATAAAGATAGATGATGTTCGGGCTGCTGGCGGATTCGATAGCAAGATAACGATCGTCAGGGCTGAGGGCCATGTTTCGTGAATTGTGCGGCGGAAAGTTGTTGGCAGTGCTGTACCAGCGGGCAAATCTTTCATATTTGCCGGCAAATGGGCCCCATTTGTGTTTGCCGATCCATTCGAGCATTGAATCGTTAGTCGATGTGTGGCGATAGAGAATCAGAACACCGCCATTCTGCATGGGTTCGATATCCTGGCCCTGCCAGCCGAGGGCAAAGTCGACATCGTTTGGATTTCTGTAATCTGTTGGCATGGTTGTCGGAAGAGGCACGTTCGCCCAGTAGCCGTTCGCCCAGGTTGCGCTGGGGCTGTAGTCCATGCTGATGAACATTTCACAGAGGTAGTCGATAGTATAATCTTCGTTCAGGGTGACGACGCCAAACATTTTTTGTGCACCCTGCGGTGAACCGTTCAAGGCTGTTCGCGAACCATAGGTTTCGAAAATGTCGAGACCGGCACGATTTGGCCCATAACCGACGCGCATTTTCTCACCGCTGCGGGTCAGCCCAATACAGGCGGCAGAAGTCGCCAGGTCGATACGCAGGCTTTCAACAGGCTTTCGCTTTGCCGGGTTACTGTCACCCATCATGTAGGTGTCGACATATTCTATGTAGCTTTTGTTGCCATCGACACTGCCGATCAGAAAATAGTCTACCGGTCTTACCGCCATGTTGACTTCTGATTTGTCGGTCGAGGCGAAGTTGATGACCCGGTCTTCAGGAACACTGCTGGTATAAGTATTGGCATTCATACCGGGTATGTCGATGGAGAAAATGTTGGGTTTGGTAATATCGTCGAAAACGAATTCGCGGCTCTGGGGCGCGAAGAGAACATAGTTTACCCCGGTCTTTTTTACAGCATCAGGAGTGGCCCGTTGAAAAGCGGTGTATGAATAATCTGTGGTAGAGATCGGCTGTATACCAAGATTGAGCATGAACATGCCGCCTTTACCTGCGGCATCGCTGGGATCCATCATTGCCAGGTATCGGCCGTCACCGCCGAGGGTAATGTCTTTAAGTGCTTTCGAGGCATCGGTACTGGTTATTGCCGAGTCGCCAAGCTTTTTGCCGGTGCGCGAATCGTGGCGGGTGATAATGCTGGTGCCCCAGAGGATGAAGAACTCCTGCCCGTCGGGAGACGTGGCTATTCCTTCCACATTCTGGTTGCTGTCAGGATCATCGATAATCTGTGCCTGGGCCAATGGGTTGGTTGCATACATGGGAAAACGGTAGACAACCTGTGCATCGGTTGGCCCGGAATAAAGATAGCCATCATTGCCGGCATGCAGAAAACTGCTTTTATCTTTGTTGGTTGAATATTTGGTCAGAGAACCAGGAACAAGATGTAAATTGTTCCAGTCGCTGGTATTGCTGGCGATAAACGCAAAAACCGCCTTTTCGTCATGGGCAGCAACAAAGCACATTTTGCCATCTGGTCGGAAGGTGATGCCCCGGTCTTCTGCTGCTTTGTTTTTGTCGTCTTTGACTACGTCTGCAAGTTTGCTCGCATAAGAGTCGAGGTTGCTCGCCCCGGCGGTAATTATGGTGCTGGGCCAGATTTCTTTAACCTGACCATACTTCGAGCTGGTACGATCGATGTTCAAAGCTTTGATTTTATACTTGCACTGAATGGCAATGAATTTTTTGCTCGGGTGAACTGCGATGTTCCAGGGACGGGCAGTATCGTTGGCAGAGTCTTCTCTTGGTTTGGCGTTGTCGTCTAGCGGCAGCAGAAAGCTGTCTACTTTGGTGCGCGAAACCGGGTCTATCGAGATGATTTCAACGTTTTTGGGGTTGGAAATCCAGATGTAATCATCAGTGAAGCTTGGAATGTTCAGCAGCGAGAAAAGACTGATCGAATCGGTTGCGATAACATTGTCGTTTGGCTCGAGCTCGGCACGCACCGTAACCGCTTTGAGGCCGCCAAGACCGGAAAGATAGCTGCTGCTGATATTAAGCGAGCTGGTGGCGAGTTGCAGACTTTCGTCGACGGAAACCGTGACTTTATAGCTGTAAAGGATGCTCGAAACCGAAGCCGGCGTCTGCGACGCAATTAGTACATCCGAAGCCACGGCAGCGTCTATCGACAGGAGTTTGGGCTCTGCATCCTTATTGTAATAAATATAATGATAAGTGGTGGTAGTATCGATAGCGGTGTGGTCGAAGGCACCTACCGAAAGCTCTTTGTTGAGGCGTGATCTGGCAAGAATACGCAGTTTTTCGCGGTGGTCGAAGCTCTGGGTTTGATCCATGCCGCTTTGCAGGGTGCCAACGACCGGCAGGATGCAGTAACCGGCGATTACAGTGGCAACAAGGGCTTCAACCAGAGTGAATCCGCGTCTTTTGAGATATGCCCAGAGTTTATTCATATCAGCTACCCCTTTACACCGTCTCTATAGAAACAAAGAGCAGCAATTAGCGTACCTTCAGGTCTTTGCGTCTGTTTGCAGCGGTTGTAATTCTGGTCTGCCCTTATTTTCATTCTACACTATTTACGTTTGAAGCAAAAACTTTTTACGCGCTGTCAGTAATTTTAACCATCCAGGTTCTGCCCGGCCTCTTTCAAATTGTCGTTTTGTCGGGTAAAATGTAAACTGCGTACAATGATTTAGAATTGACGGAGATTTTTATGAAGAAACTATTGATCGTTCTGGCAGTGCTGGTTTTGATGCCGGCGACTGTCGGCATGGCGCAGAGCCCGTTTGAGGTCAACAATGCCGGCGCTCAGGGCCAGAAAACGATTGTGGCGGTCGATGAGTCGCAATCTCAAAACCAGACCGGCGAAACAAAAGAACTGCGTGGGTTTTTCAAGATACTGAAAGGCGTTCTGGATGTTCTTAAAGCGGTTGTTGAAGGAATCATTCCCTCGGCAAATGCTGCTGAAATCGATGAAATGCCAATTGGGCGAACCGCGAACGGAAACAATGCTTCAGGAACCCGCCTTACCTACAACGATGTTAAAAATGCCGAAATCGGTAAGCAGACTGCAGGTTCAAGCAATAATGGCACTGCTGGCTCGGTTATGCCGACAGCGACTGGCAGCAAAGCCCCCGCTGCAGTTTCCCCAGATCCGGCAAAAGGCAAAGCGGTTACCACCGGCTCAGCGAAATTCAAGGAGTGGTTCAAAACTGCCTGTGACACTCATTGTGGCGAATGGGAATTCCCTGATGTCACCAATAAATACGGCGAAAAGATTACCCGCGAAGACTATGTGCGCGCCATCATCTGGATCGAAAGCCGTGGTGTGCATATGAATTCCAGGGGCACTCTTACCAAAAGCTGGGCCGGGGCTCAGGGGTTCATGCAGTTGATGCCGAATACCGCCCGCGGGCTCAAAATCAACGCCAAAGACGGGGCGCAGAATCTCAAGGGCGGCACGAAATACCTGACAGAGATTTTCAACAGCGGTGCCGTCAGCAAAAAGAGCGGTGCCGAAAAGCTGATCATGGCAGCCTGCGCCTACAATCTCGGGCCGTTTTCGAAGAGCATGAAAATGTCATGGAACGATTTTAAAAGCAGTCGCAAGATTCCAACCGAAACCCGGGGCTATGGTCTGAAGCTGAAGATGTGTCTCGGCCTCGAGTTGACCGCCGATGAGCGCAAACTGGTTCAGGAATGGCTCGTTACTCCGGGCCATACGGTCGACAGTCTCATCGAAGAAAACTATACCAACACTAAAGGCATCGCCCGCTGAGGAAATTGATATGATCAGAAAAGCAGGTTTGGCGTTTTTTATCCTGACAACCGGAATTTGCGCAGCTCCGGCTGCACTGGAAGCAGCATTGTTTGAACAAAGTGACATTTCAGTCAGCGAGAAGGGGCGGCTGGTGCTCGAAATTAAACAGGCTGATGACAGTCTGGCCCGTAATGACCGTGTTCTATTGATCAACGGCAGCGATACAGTCGAAGTTTTTGCCTCAGAAGGGCGCGCTATCGAGCAGGTGCTTGAAGAAGACCTGGACCGTGACGGCGAAAGCGAGCTGTTGATCCAGATGGATCTTGGTGGTTCAGGCGGCTTCAAGGAATTTTCGCTGCTGCAGCGCAAAGAAGGCAAATACGCCCCGATCTGGGAAGAAACCGGTTACAAAGCTGGTGAAGCAACTATTGAGGATGCTGACGGCGATGGCCGGCCGAGTTTGTTTATCAAATACGGCAATACCGAAGTGAAACCGCCAAAAGAAGAAACCGATGAATTCACCCTCGAAAACGGAGTGCTGAAAAAGGTCGAATAAAGATGAAGTTTGCTGTGGCAGGCTCTGTCATTGCGAGCGTAGCGAAGCAATCCCGGCTGAATCTGAATAAGCTCAGACCTGGCTTTTGCCAG
>CAZPCO010000026.1:0-18019 GCA_964585025.1 uncultured bacterium
GTCTGGTATTCAAATCTGAAATCCTTTCGGAAGATGTCCTCACCGTGACGGTCAATCTGACCGATGTCGGCGGCCCGGCATCATTCGTGATGGCGCTGACGACCGACCCATTGCTGAATACCAGAACCTATATTGGCACCTATACTCTCCCCCTCGCACCTGCCATCGATGGCAATTATATGAACTTCACCGTCTACGGCAGAGCGCCATCGGGAAACCTGGTTTTTAAAACCACTACTCCAGATGTTCTAGTCGACAACGTTTCGCCGGATATTACCGCTCTGACCCTGACCAGGGCTCTTGGAGCCGGAACCATTATAGCCGGTGACGTAGTGACCGTTCAGGCAACCGCCAACAATGTCAATGCGCCTCTGGGCGGCAAGGTCTGGGTCGATCTCAGCGCCCTTGGGGGTTCGAACGCTCAGGAACTGGTCAACGAGAACCTCAATTTCTGGCGGACAACGATCACCGTTGGCACCGGCAGTTTCGACACCAGCAAGTTTTTCAGATCCTATGCATGGGATCGCGATGACGTTAAAAACCAGGACACCTGCGACTCGGCGGCCATCGTCGTCGACACTGAACCGCCGGTTTTCAACTGGGCTACCTATACTTCGGTGCCTGTTCAGAACCCGGTCACCCACCCTTACGTCATGAACGGCGATGTCATTACTTTCAAGGTTAATCTGGCTTCGACAACCCTGAATACGCCTTATGACGGGCAGACCGTTCTGATCGATCTCAGCAGCGCCGGCGGCCTTGCCAACCAGAATATGACCCTGCTGACTGACGGAAATTACACCTACACCTTTACAGTACCGCTCGGCACCCTTACCGACGGTGCTTCCTTTCCACTCATAATCAGAGATAACGCCGGGAACCCGCCAATTGCCTCGAGCAGTGGCCTGATAATCACTCCGGCAATCTATATTCCGAAGTTTGACCAGAGCCAGCCGATTATCACCTCATTAACACTGACCCGCGATGCTGGTGCAGGCACCATCCACATCAACGATGCCGTCACCTTCAGAGCCACCGTCGACGGCATTCTTTCCGGAGGTGTCGTCTGGGCCGATCTCAGAAAAATAGGAGTGCCCGACAGCGCCAGTTACACTTTCACCAATGTTTCCGGCAACATCTGGCAGGCCAAGGTGACGGTCGGCTCAGGAACCATCAATGCAACCAACGCCAGCTTCACCGTGAATGCCTATAACCGCGTCGACCATCAGACATCTTTCGGTTCACCCGGTTATGTCATCGACAACCTGCCGCCGTTCCTGGTCAGCACTGGTTACACATCAACTCCGGTTCAGAGCCCAACCCACTCGTACGTTAAAATTGGTGACGTAATTACCCTCAATGTCGCCCTTGACCCGTTCAGACCCAACGACGGTCATACCGTCAGCGTCGATCTGACCGCTCTTGGCAGTGGCACAGCTTCGCTTACCCCGACGCTGCCATATGATGGCACTTTCGCCCTGACTTTTACCCTGGCGACTGGAACCACCAACGATGGTATCGTTCTGCCGCTCACCATTCGCGATGATGCCAGCAATACGCCTTTCGACATTACCGATGAGTACCCGGTCGTAGCCTCGATCACCATCAATCTTCTCGATCAGCTGGCTCCGACGATCAGCGCCTTCACTGTCACCCGTGACGCCGGCGCCGGCATCATTCTTCTCAATGACGCCTTAACTTTCAACGCCACAGTTATCAACGTCGAGGAACCGGCCGGCGCGGTCTGGCTAGATTTGCGCAGGCTGGGCGGCCCGGCCTCGGCGACCTTTTCCAACATTGGCGGCAACAGCTGGCAGTATAAACATACAGTCGGCACCGGCACCACCGGGCTGCCTTCGATCGACCAGACAAATTATGTCTTCACTCTCAACGCCTACGATAAGGCCAGCAACACCTTTGCGCTCAATTCCAGCCCGGCTAACATAGACAATATCGCTCCCGAAATGGCCGACCCGCTGATCTGCACCTGGACCCCGATTCTGCAGAAAAACCCGCCCTACATGATCATCAACGACAGGTTCAGAATCAGAGTTCAGCTCAAAACCCCCAACGACACCCACAAGGTTCAGGTCGACCTCAGCAGTCTCGGCAACCTCGGTACTCAGACCCTCAGACTGGCGAATGCCACTACTGGCCTGTATGAATCGGATGGCGACATCACGATCGCCACCGGACCGCTCAATCTGGGTGCCACTTTCACGATCACCATCCGCGACGACGCCGGCAATGGCCCGGTTCACAGCCCGGCCGGAATACCTGCCAGCTCGACTTTCGATGCATCCGCAACCATCAATCTGCTTGACCAGAATCCGCCCGACCCCGGCATTCTGACTCTGACAAACACAAGGAAAACGGCACCAGACGAGATCCCTGACAGTCTCGACAAACCGACATTTGTAAACATCCATAAAAATCTTGATTTTCTTCTGCCTTTCAATATCGAGACTGACTTCGACGATCATGCAACTGCGACCGTAGACCTCTACTATGTCGGTTCAGATCTTTCAGGCCTTGAAGGCTATGTCGACACGGCTTCGATCACCATTCCCGCGACTACGACCGCCAGATTCGGGAAAATGACCGACAATGGCGATTATACTTATCAGCTCGTTTTCGACACTGCCTCTCTCAGTGCGAACCTCTACAAGCTGAAACACCAGTTCGTCGCCACAATGTATGACCTTTCAGGCAACAAGGTCGTCACTACTACTACCAGCATTCCGGATTATCGTGTCGACTGCTATCCACCGACCATAGCTTCCATCAGCGCAGTTGTTTTGAACAGCATCAGCGGCGTTGCTCATACCGGCAGCACTATACGCTTCAGGCTCCACGCCCTCAACAACATCGACGAAAGCAGCTCAAATACCAAACTGCCTCCTGTCATCGACCTGACCAGCCTGGGCATCGATAACCCGGTAATCATGGAAGTCAGCAGCCCAACCGGATGGTATCAGTATGAAACTATCGTCGAAGAAGGTGATTTCGACGGCACCGACCCGGCATCATGGGTAATTACACTTCAGGATGGCGGCCGCAACTTCGTGGCCTCGCACACCAACGAAATCTATATCGACAACCAGGTGCCACAGGTCATCGGCAATATGAGCGTCATCTGGGTCGACGCTCCTCAGAGCGATGGAAAAATCAAGTTTGGTGACCAGGTCACCTTCACCATCAGCCTGCCGCCGGCTGAAGCTCCCCTTGGCACCGCAACCCTCAACCTGACCGCTATCGGCGGCCCGGCAGCTCTTGAAATGACAAAGAGCGGCACCGACTTCACCTGGACCACCTACACCAGCCCCACCGGACTGGAATATGCCGGATACAGATTCAAAGCGGTGGTCACTGACCAGTATGGCAACACCACCAACGTCGAATCGAACCAGATTCTCTCAGTAGACTGCCAGCCGGCTTCGTTTACAACTCACGGCATCACCATTCTGCAGGACAACGGCGACAACCCGATACCCACAGTTTCGAACATCAACGATATCCTCGTCGTTTATGCCAGCATCAGTGCTTCGCTCGATGCGGTCGCTTCGGCCACGATCAGTACCGGCTCAACCGCCATCGCCACTGCAACCATGGTGTTCAATGCGGCAAAGGGCCGCCACGAAGCCCTGTTTACCGTTGGCGATCATTCCACTGACTGGAGTGAACTCAACCTCGACAAAATCAGCTATTATCTCAGCGCCGTCGATGATGCATACAACAATGCAACGCCAACGAACGGCATCTCCACCTTCTCGGTCAAGAACAAAAGACCTGAACTTGCAGACTTTGACATGTGGCTGTCGCCCAACATGGTTAAAACCCTTGAAGGAGCCGACTATTTCCTCAACGTTGCCTCGGGAAGCACAGTTGACCTGCTGCTTGCCAGTGCCACCCTCAAGGATAACGCCACAGTAACCAGCGCTTACCTCAATCTCTCAGCAATTCCGGGTGCTCCGGCCAAACTGGCGATGACCGAACTCTCAGGTTCTATTGCCTCGACGGCAACCGGAGTGAATCTTTCCAGCTATGCCAGGGTCGATCAGACAATGGCAACCTTCTCAGTCACCCTTCTCGATGAAGCCGGCAATCCGGCAACCGGCAGTCAGACCTTCGTCATCGATACGAAACAGCCGGCTATCGAATCGGCAAAATTTGATGGCACAACCATCAGTATCGCCCTCTCAGAAGACATTTACAATACAAATATCAACATGTGGCGGCTGGTCGGCAGCAATACCATTCCGGTCGGCAGTGTCGCCAAACTTGAGTTGTCAACTTACGCAACCGATGACGAAAGCTTTACCTACTATTATCTCAATCTTACCGATGCAGGCCGCAAAACTGTTGCTCAATGGGCTTCGACGCCTCTCTATCTCGAAATTCTCGCCACCGATACAGCACCTTTGACCGACTATGCCGGGAACTGGCTGCCGAAGGCCTCTTATTATCCTGTTACCATTACCGATTCAACCTGGCGTGAACCGGCAAAAATCAACAGCCTGGTCATGACCCACAGCTGGCCAACCGGTATTACCCTCGACTTCTATTTCAACAAACCGATGGCTACAACAACCTCGCTGATTGCATCGGATGCGGTGCTGTTCGTCGATACTCCAACCGGTATTACCGACCCATTCGACCAGGTCGACTACCGCGCCGCTTACTGCTTCCAGGCAAGCGATACCATCAGCTGGAGCGACGACAAAACGATGCGTATCGTCATGTGCTCCGATGGCCGCGACTGGATCGCCCGCAAACTGGGCGCCGGCACCAAAACCCTGAAATTCGCGCAGCGCAATAACAGCAGACGCTTTGTAAAGGACGATCTCGATAAGCCGCTGACCTATTATGCTTACAACTCTCCGGTCGTGATCACCGACAACCGCAGCATCACTCCCCTGCCTATTCTTACTGTTAAAGGCACTCCGGCCCCATACCTGAATCTTGGTTCCGGAACTCTTTCTCTCGGGTTTTCGGATCGTGCTCTGCTGTTCGCCAATGACTACAAAGCCTTCGATGACGATGTAAATCCCTCGATCAGCGAACCGATTCCGACCGCTCCTAAAGCGATGAGCGGCTTCAAGAGCAAAATCCATCTCTACAACATGGATACCAATGGTTTTGTAACTCTTGCCTGCAAAGACCTGCCGTTATCCAAAAACAGTTATGCCAGTAATACCGCCATTATTGAACTGACCTCTGCCGATATCACCGGCATTCTCAACCTCTATACCGCCAGCGTCAACCCGACCTGGGGTATCAAGATCGATGCCGGGGCCTTTACCAACATGTGGGGCACCAACAGCAACGTTTATCTGCCACTCGGTCCGGGCAACGTTAGCGTCAGCACCATGTCTTCAGACATTCCGGCCGCCATTCAGGCCTGCGCCGTATCAGACATGCCGCCAACCCGCGAAGATACCGGCAATTTCATCTTCGAATTCGAACTGACCCAGCCACAGTCAAACGGGGTCAACATTCCGTTCGCCACCGGCCTGACCCCGACCGCAGCCATATTCAGGCAGAGCGATGGTTCACGCATCGCCTCCGGGACTTTCACCGGTTGGACAACCAGGGTTGTCAACGGTGTAACCAGAACCATCGCCGCTTTCAAAACCGCCGAAGCATTCCAGGCTCCTCCTGCCCAGCTGACAGCGGCCCGCCTTGAACTGTTCGGTATCAGAGACGTCTTCGACAATCCGGTCAACGGCCTGGTCGCCTCTTACGTCTATAACCGCAATGACCGCATAACGACAGGCACAACCGGCTTCTCAACTGCTTCAGCAGCCTTCGTCGTCGACAATGTGCTGCCAACCGTCGTCACCATTTCGCCGGCCGATGCAATCGGCGTCACCAATCCCTCTTCAGGCATCTTCAATGTCGATTTCAGCGAAACCATGGATACTGCAGTCACTCCGGTTCTGGCCTGCGCCACTTCAGGTGCTGCAATCAGTTTCAGCTTCAACGGCTGGAGCAACGGCAACACCCGCGCTGTGTATAAAAACATTCAGGCGATCACCCTCGACACCAGAAACGGCACCTGGACTTACACCCTCACCGGAGGTGCAGACACCGCCGGCCACCTCCTCAGCGCCTATACTCAGAATGTTCAGGTTCTGACCGATGCCCCACCCATCGCCCAGGGTGGCTTAACACTGCTTGCATATCAGAACACCATTTCCAATGCCAGAGTCTCTGACCAGCCTTTCAATTTTGCCATTGACCCGACTCCGGCTCTGGCGATTACCTATCAAACTGTTCCGACGAAGAATCTGCCGCATAGAATATGCTTCTTTGACGGGAACAACCAGTTGCTGGGCAGCGCCCCGATCGTTCTCGGCACTGCAAAAACTGCAACCGCTACCTTCATCAGCACCGACTTTTCACCCGCTCTCGGCATTACCGGCCCGACCACTATAACGGTCAAAGCGATTGACAGCGCCGGCAATCTGACCGGAAGCCTCAAAGAGATCGTTTACGATGCCAATGTCCCCAATGCCACTTCGCTGACCCTGTCAGGGATGGCTACCCATAGTGCCGGCGTTTACTATTACAACAACATTACTCTTGGCAATATGACTGCCAATGCCAGCTGTGACAATGCAACCGACCCGCTGCGACTGACCATTTATTCGTTTACCCAGACTGCAACTTCGACCGTTGCTATGACCTATCAGGGTTCAGGCAAATACGATGCGGCATTTGGAACCAGCCTCACTGAAGATGGCTACGCAATCGGCCTCGTTGATGCCGCTGGCAATCTGCATACCGGTTCACCTTCTCTGGCCCTTTTCGTCGACAATACGGCTCCAATCGTAGCAACGATCACCCCATCAACGATTATTGGCAACACCCCGGCCCGCATGGCAACCTTCACAGTGATTTTCAGTGAGCCGATGGAACCCTCAGCAGTCCCGACTCTGGTTCTGGCCACCAGCACAGCCATGCAGACCATCTACATGGACTTCGCCGGTTGGTTTGACCCGGCAATCGCAACTACCGCGCAGTATGTTAACCGTTTCGATATCGGCACCACCTTCCCGTCGGGTATTTATCGATACACGGTAACCGGCGGCGCCGATCTGGCAGGGAATGCCCTGAACTTTGCCCCGACCGTGCCTTTCACCCTCGACGTTCAGTCACAGGGCCCGGCTGCGTCTATAGATATCAGCACTCTGCAACCGGCAATTTTCGACACGAAAGTTCTGAAGAACGCTCCTTACAGCACTCTTGTAAACAGTTCTGCTTCGATCAAGCTCACCTATAACAGCGGCCCGTTCAACACGCCGCACAGTCTGCTTGTTTACGGCCCCACCGGCGTTCACGTCGCCACCTTCGCTCTTGACGCAGCCAACGTAGCCACTTTCCCAGGAGCCCCTGCCGACTGGATCAATGGCACCGGCCCTGCATCCGATGGCAGATATTCGTTCAGACTGCGCGATGGCCTCGGCAACATTGCCCCCACCAGCGGCTTCATGAATCGCAGTCTCTATCTTGATACCGCTTCAGCAACCATCACCGCTTTCAACTTTAACGACAAGAACACCGGCATCGCGACCGGTGGCATAATCTATTATTCGCCTGCCCTTGCCGGATCGGCTACCGTGACACTCACTTCTCTGGCGACCGACAGCCTGCGCTTGATAGCCTCAGGTGCGGCAACCCACACCTTCGACCTGGCATCATCGACAACCACCCATACAGGGCTCTTCGGCGGCTCACTGGCTGAAGGCCTGTATCAGATCACCGTCGCCGACTTCGCCGGCAACTTCTCGGAAGGTGCCACCGCAACCCGCATGGTCATGGTTGACAATACCAAACCTTATGTAACGGCAGTCAGCCCTGCCACAACTGTCGGTTATACCAAAGCCGGCACCGGCAATTTTGTCATCACCTTCAGCGAGCCGATGAACACTTCCGTCGCTCCGAATGTAAGACTCGCGACATCGACCAAAGAAGTGCAGCTGAATGTCTCTTCATGGTTAGATTCCAGCACCTGCCAGCTTGTTGCCGCCAGTGATATCGGCGACACCTTCCCCGCCGGCACCTACAGTTACCTGATAACCAATGCCAAAGACTGCGCCGGCAATATTGCTTCCAGCACTGTCGTTGGCGAGTTCACTGTCGGCGTCTATGCCCGTGGCCCGGTCTACACAGCCACTCTATACAGTCAGCAGTTCAGGGTCAGCACCGAAACCGTTCTTCTGAATCAGCCGTTCAGCGATCTGGCAGAACCAGGTATTGCTACCCTGTCTGTTTCATACAGCGAAGGTCCTTTCTCTAAGCCTCATCAGATAAAACTTTATAACAGCAACAACGTTCTGGTTGAAACTGTTGACCTTGCTGATGACGGCAACAACAGCGTCGCTTCAGTCACTTCAGTCTTTTTCAATAATCCTGGCGCCGTCAATGGCAAGATTCACAAATTCAGAATTGTCGACAGTCTCGGCAACCTCAGCGCTACCTCGTCTCTGAATCTGATCTACGACAACGTGGCTCCTGATATCGCGACCTTCACCCTCGGCAATGTATCAGCCAATTCCAGCAAACCTCTTTATTATCACAACCCGGCTTTGCATGGCGGTCTGACAGCCACCATCGAGACGACCAACGCCACCGACGCACAGCGCCTGCTGCTGACCAGCGGTATAGCGACCTCTACCCACAAAATGACTGCGGTAGCCGGTGCAATGACAAAACATGCCTATACGATGTCGGCAGCCGACAACGGAGCAACCGTTCTCCCGGATGGCGTTTACGCGGTTACAGCCGTAGACATGGCCGGCAACTTCGCGATCGGCACAGAAGCAAATGTCTGGCTGATAATCGACCGGGCCGCACCTGAAGTCACGGCAGCCACCATCACCAATGGCCTTTATCTCAGTTCCGGTGCTGCCGGCTCCGCCACCTTCACTCTGACCTTCAACGAACAGCTCAGCCCGCTTGCCACTCCGACATTGAGCATCGCCACCACTTCACAGACTCTTCCCTGCACATGTGTATCCTACGCCGGCAATCAGGCGATCTTCACCACAACCGCTGCAGTCACTAACAAGATTGTTCAGGGCGAATACAACTATCGAATCAAGGGCACCGACATGACCGGCAACGTTCTCGACACCGCCACAGGCAGTATCATGGTACGCTCACGTGGGCCGGTCATCGCCTCAATACGCACCGAATCTCAACAGCTCACCACCGCAAGCGGCAGCGAAATACTGGTGAATCAGCCTTTCAGTTTCCTGGTTTCGCCAGGAGCAGCGACACTCAGCGTTCAGCTGGCTGCAGCTCCTGATGGCGTCCAGAATCTGGTCTATCTGCACTATTTCCTGGACAACGTCTCGGTTGCATCATACCCGCTCACCCTTAATGGCAACGCTGCTACCTTCACCTGGAATATGCTTTCAGGCCCACAGCCAACCTCACCAACCACATATGTCATGTATCTGGCTGATACTAATAACGATTTCTCTCTCGAAAGTCTCAACTGGAGCATCGATAACGCCACTCCGACCGTGACCGGCCTGACATTCACCGGTGGTGAAAACAGCGTTTCTTCTGCGACAATCTACTTCAATCCTTTAAGACATCCTTCGATCACGCCAAGATTCCAGGCTCCGGCTGAAAATGAAGCGCCCAGGATGCGCGTCAGAAACAGCGTTTCAACTGACACATATCAGCTTGCCGCTGCCGGAACCGGTTACTGGTCGACCTCTTTCACCGGAATTTCCAGCCGCAGTTCCAATCGCCTGCCAGATGGCCAATATGATATCGGACTTGCCGATCTTGCCGGCAATCTGGCAGCATCCGGCACGGAAAATCTCTACAAACTGGTCATAGACAGCATCAACCCAACGGTCAGCACCTATAGCCTCTATGTCGCCAGCCACCCGGTTTCAGTCTTCTCTCCGAGCGCCGGCAGTCTCGACGTATTCGTGGTTTCACCCGATACTCTGAGCGCAACCGGTGTCTACTATCTGGAAATCTACAATGTCGGCGGCACAAGAGTCGGCAGGCTGCCTCTTGTTGCTTCAGCCGGTGCTTACCTGGCATCATGGAACGGCACCAACGACCAGGGAAATCTGGTTGTCGACGGCACCTACACACTTAAAGCTACCGACTATGCCGGCAATACCGCCACGGCTACCGCAAAAATCAAAGCGATAACCAGTGAATTCAAAGTTTCCGGTATAGCTCAGGTTAGCTCGATGTCAGCGAGGATCTGGTTCAACCAGGAACTCTATAACACTAGCATCAATGTAACTTCGGTAACAGCATCTCCTGCAATGACCATAAGCAGCGTTGTTGCGGCCGACAGCATGTCGATAACCTTCAATACGACTACAGCTTTCAACCATGGCGTTACCTATGCCATTGCAGTTGCCAGCGGTTCAACCGGGGTAAGAAGTCTGTATGGTTCTTCTCTGACAGGCACCAGCAATCAGATCGCACTGACGGCTGACGGCAAGGGGCCGGTCATTGCTTCGCACAGTTTCGTTGGCCTCAGCAGTCAGAAAGAATTCAATATAGTTTTCGATGAAGCATGCAGCGGCAGCACCGCCGGCAATACCGCCAGCTATCTGCTTTTCAATGCTTCCGGCACAGGCATTGCCATAAGCCAGGCAAGCCTCCAGTCCGATCAAAAAACGGTCAAACTGGTTACTGACAGCGCTCTTTCGGAAGATCAGACCTACACGATCATGCCGACCGGGGTCACCGATATATTCGGCAATCTCTCGCCCGCCACTCCTTATGAGTTCAAGGGCAGAGATCTTACTGCACCGGTAATTACCGTATCGGCTTTCTCCAACCCGGCCAACGAAAACGACATCATCGTCCTGGCTACCAGCAATGAAAAACTGGTTGCTGCACCCACTCTCTATGTCAAACACGGTTCGGCTTCGACAGTATCTACCATCATGCAGGCCCGCAGCGGCAATATGGTGTTCATGTCGGGCGTATCTTTGAACTCTGCCAACGGCAGCACCGGAACTCTCATTGTCAGAGGGGAAGACCTCTCGGGCAATAAGGGCAGCGGCGAAGGAACCTTCACCATTGCTTACGTCTCGATGAATCTCAAAGCTCAGGTTCTTTCCGCCGATCGTATCGCGCAGCTCGACTTCCAGGAAAACAGTCTCAAGGCAGATACGGTAGTTAAGATTCTGCAGCATCGTCTTGAACATGTCGAAAGCGCCAGCGGCCAGCTGATGGCATCACTGCAGGATGAATACCGCCAGGTTCGTGGACTGCGATATTCACAGGTGAGCGGCAATGAACTGCAGAACAGTCTGGAACTCGTTCCGGTAACTGATGCCTACGAGGTCAGCATTGCTTCTGACAAAATAGATCTTGGTTTCAGCGTTTCAATAAAAGTTCCCGCCGCAACCGAAACCACCGGGCTTGCTCTGTTCAATCAGAGCGGCAACGTCTGGAAATTCATCAGCGCCGACCTCAATACTGAAGGAGCATTCTCAGCCCGTTTGACGTCGTCGCAGATGCTGGCGGTAATGAGAGACACAATCGCTCCGGAAATAAACCTGGACACAGGTTCGGCCGCAGACGAACCGTTTAAAACAGCGAGACCCGAATTCACCGGTAGAATTGCCGAAGCAGGTTCAGGTCTTGCAGCCGATCAGGTTACTGCCAGCATTGACGGTGGCCTCGCCCAACCGGTCATGGTTGACAGTCAAGGCCGGTTTGTATTCAAGCCTCTTGCTGAACTCACTTCCGGCAACCACGATCTGGTCATCAGGGCATCCGACAGAACCGGCAACACCGCCCAATCTGCAGCCATAAGATTCCAGATCAAGCTCCCCCTGCAGATTACTCAGATAATGCAGTATCCGAACCCGGCAAGTCGGAGAGGCTACATCAGAATCAGCGCTAACAGTGGTGATCTCAACGATGATCTTGTGACGATCAGGATTTACGATACCGCTGGTCACAAGGTTGCCTCGCTCGGCAACGTCAGAGCAGTCAAAGAAAACTATGGCGCCGGCAACTCGCGTTATCTGTATGACGTTCTCTGGGATCTGCGCAACGAGGACGGCAAACAGGTTGCCAACGGCGTTTATCTTGCGAAGGTCGAAGTGCGCGACCCGCTCAATCCGTCGGTCAAAGTCAAGAAAACCTGCAAACTGGCAGTATTGAGGTAACAATATGTTCAAACACAATACCAGAGACCTGCTCAGAACTGCTTTCGCAATATTTGTAGCTGCCGTGACCATGGTGATCGGCTGCGGTGGCGGTGGCGGCGGTGACGGACGTCAGATTCTACCCGGCGAAAACCCGGCGGGCCCGGTAATCAACACCGGCACAGGCACTGGCACAGGAACTGGCACTGGGACCGGAACAGGCACGGGAACGGGAACTGGAACGGGCACAAGTATTTCGGTCGACCAGAAAATAACCAACGCCTGGAGTGTCATGGACTCAGCCAACTGGGGAGGTGCCATTTCGCACTTCACGGATATCATTTCTGATGCAAGATCTTTGTCGGCTCAACGCCAGGAAGCCTTCAACGGCCGCGGCTGGGCCAGAGCAAAATATTACCGAACCATCGATGGTCTTGAAGACTTCAAGGCAGCGGTTCAGCTTGGCAACCAGGATGCCGGCAGCTATCTCGAATCGCTGCTGGGCTACGCTCTGGCTTTGATACAGGCAGGTGGAGACTCCAATATCCGCACCGCCACCGACATTCTTGCAAATCAGATCGGCCTCAAAGACCTCTCATATAAACTGACACTCGAACACAAGAGCGTCGGAGTAACTTCACCGGAAGCGCATGCCATGATGGCATACGCCTATTTCTGGCGCAACGATGCCGGCGATGATGCTCTGGCCAAAGCCCAGATACAACAGGCAAAATTCGAAGACACTTCTACTACCGGAGTAGTTCATCAGGTTTATACGACATTGAAAGCAGCAGGACTGGATATTTAAATACACATTGATCGGGAGTTCTGGTTCTTTTGCCGGGGGCGGTGCAAACCGCCCCCGGCAACTTTTATGCCAATTTATGTAAAAAATGTTTTTTCTCTGAATTAATTTGCTCTGGATGCCGATTAGTTTACTTGAATAGTCGAAAACTATCAGTTCCACCCGGAGGAACCATACATATGGCAAATAAGAAGGCAAACAGAAGATTCGGCAGCAGACTCATCAGCAGTGTAATTTTTCTTATCCTGCTGCTGGCGGCTTCGCCTGGCTGGGCTGATATTTCTCAGGCTCAGGTGGTCATTTCCTCTGATTTAAATGGCGATGGCGTTGCCGGCATCGGTGATACCTTATCCATTTCATGCCGCTCTACGACAACCAGTACCACCGGGGAATTTCCGTTTTTTACAGCAGAGTCACTGGGCATAACCAACGCGACTCTGGGTCAGCTTGCCGGGCAGCTATATTCGTTCATTCTGACCGTCTCTCCGGGCAGTGTCGATGGTAACGTAGCTTTTATATTCGGCGACGACTCAAATTCCACTCCCCAGAAAACCATCTGGGTCGACAACCGCCGCCCCGCATCTCAACTTGGACCCACACCCGCTAATCTTGGTACAGGTAACGGCGGCGTCTTCAAACAGAACGACAGTCTGACCATTGACCTGATTTTGAAAACTCCTGCTGACGAAGATACTGTAACTGCAAATCTTAATTCCCTTGGACTCGGTGCCAATACAGTATTTACTGCAAACGGACCCAATGCCTTCAGATTGCCGATTGCAATTCCCCAGAACCGTGAAGCGACTTTGCAGACCATTCCGGTAACCGCCATCGACAATGCTGGCAACAGCACTACCTGGAACACCGTTACCATAAGCTATGACACTATTGTTCCAATCATCAGCTCGGTTTTAATAACCAATACCACCGAAAATAAAGCTTATGTCACAGCCGGTGATGCCATTAAAATTCAGGCAACCGTCAGCAATTACGATAATGATACAATAACTGCTTCAAACACCAGATTATTCGGCACCAACCCGGTAACCCTCACCAAAGCAGCCGGAGGTGCCCTGGGCTCAGAAGCCGTTTTCGAAAAAATCGTCTATGTAACCGAAGCGGATCTCATTCAGAATTCTTTCATCTATTTCGATATTACCGCTACCGACGATGCCAACAATACGGTCACCAGAACTTCCAACTCACTGCGCATCGACAGCATTCCGCCAGAATTCTCCGGCGAGCTGTCAATGAAAATTTTCCGTAACAACATCAATATTACCGACAGCAACCGCAACGCGATAATCAATGATGTGTTGCGGATTTCGGGTAATGTGGTAACAGGAATGAAAGATATCACTCTGACTGTCGACCTCAGCGGCATTGGCGGTGTCAGCAATCAGATAGTCCCTTTCAACGATGGATCGAGTGCTCCGAACCTTGGCACCACTTCCTTCAGTCTTGATTATCCGGTTTTCCAGTATACCTCGGAAAATTCGACTCCAAGGGCTTTTACGGTTACTGCCAAAGATATCGCCGGCAACCTTATCACCAGGGTTACACTGCCGATCATCTATGTAGACAACTATCCTCCCACTATCAGCGGCGGCCAGATTCAGAATGTCAGTCGCACAGGTCAGGCCGGCCGCTATGGCGACCAGATCGCCATCACCGCTACTGTCGGCAATATCGATAACGGTTCGGTATGGGTCAACCTGGAAAAAATCGGCGGCGCGGCAAGCAGTACTCTCAGCCCTTATGGCACTGCTTATCGAATCGATCATGTTATCAGTGATCCGCTTATCGGTGGCATAATCGACCAGTCGATCAGCTTTCCTGTATACGCTGTCGATGACTCCGGCAATACTGTGGTTACAACCACCGGCAACCTTCACATCGACAACGAACCGCCCCAGATTCTCTCGGCAACCTACTCCGTTGTACCGCCACTGCCGGATCCCCTTTCCTATGTTAAAGTCGGCGACCGTCTGACCTTCAGGGTGCAGCTCGCCAGTTCATCTTCTTCAGTTTATGATGGCCAGACGGTCAAGATTTACCTCAACGAGCTCGGCCAGACCACTCCGGTTGAAATGACCTATTCAGGCGGTGGTTATTACACTACCAGCATCACTGTTCAAGCCGGCAGCCTGAACTATGAACATTATTTCAGCTTCACCGCCACCGACAACAATGGCAACGAAAAAAGCGGTT
Source organism: uncultured bacterium (assembly GCA_964585025.1). GTDB lineage: Bacteria > Muiribacteriota > Ozemobacteria > Ozemobacterales > Ozemobacteraceae > Rifleibacterium. Next base: position 15,169 of record CAZPCO010000026.1, read on the forward strand.
TCATCCAGGTTCCAGTTGACAATTCAGTTCCAGACGTTGGCCCCATGGGCGTCAATTTTTTGACCGATCAGGCTAAAGCAGGCGTAATCAATGTAGGCGACAGCCTTGAATTCATTATTCCCGCCAATGATCAGGATGAAGGACGATGTATTCTCGACCTTTCGATGGTTGGGGGAAGCAGCACCACAATTCTTACCAATTACGACAAGGTTCTCAAGCGTTATTATGTAGTGCAGGAATGCACTGCAGTAGATGTCGAAAATCCAAGCTATGTATTCAAGGCAATTGTTTATGACAAGGCCGGAAATACTATGAATTCGCTGTCATCGACATTCGTTGTCGATTGCCGTATGCCGGCCGTTTCGAATTTCTATGCAGCTGTTACCGAGCTCAAGGGAAAAACCGGAGTAATCAACACTGGCGACAAAGTAAGATTCACAGCTGAGGTCGACCTCTCACTGCTGGACGGCGGTGTGCCTACTGTCAATCTGACCTCGCTCGGTGGTATTTCAAACCAGCAGTTGTATGACGATGGCGCTCACAATGACGGTATCGCGAGCGACGGCGTATTTGTCTATACCCATACAGTGGCTGCAGGTGAAACTGATGGCGAAGACATCAGCTTCACCCTGCTGGTCACCGACAACGCCGGCAACCGTGTCACAAAAGCTGTCGGACCATATCATGTCGACAACAAGGCGCTGGTCATTTCCTCTGTTACCAATACCCAGAAACAGGATACCAACGGCAACAGCATCGTCGATCTCGACGGCAAATATACCACTTCGGCAACCTATGCCACTGACAGTGTAGTCCTCAGAGTTCTGTTCACAGGCAACACCGCCGACAACCCGATAGTAACCACAGATCTTACTAAACTCGGGCACAATGAGATTGCCAGCACCGTTCCATGGATTCTCGGTGCCACCGGTTTCGAAGCTGAAGCGACAATCGAGCCTAGAGTCGGCAGCACCAACAATGAAGACGTTAAACTCGTCGTCAAAGTTACTGACCAGAACGGCAACGAAACGGTCGCACAGGCAACCAACGCGGTCAAGGTTGATAACAAACCCCCGACCATCGAGGTTTACCCGATCACTTTCGTTTCTGATGGTGGCCGACTTGGTGAAGCCAATCTGGGTGATGTCATCCAGATCAAGGTTAAAATGAATAATCATGACGGCATCCTGCCAATGATCGACTTCGTTAACCTCTACACCGACAACGGCCTGACTCCGCCAAGTCCGACGCTTTTCCCGCCCAATGCCACCGGCGGCAATGAATTTTCTTACAACTGGACGATCCCGGAAGGCCTTGGCACCATGAGCTCTCTGGTCATCATCGCTCTCGATGCTTCTGGAAACATGGCCTATGCCTATACCCTTCCCGTCAGGTTTCTGTCAAAAACCCCGACTTTTGCAGGCTATCCGCAAACCCGCGCCGACCTGATCGACGATAAAAACCAGAACAACATCATCAACCCGGGTGATTCGGTAAAAATCACCTGCGTCCTCGACTCCATCTTCAACATCAACAACACACCGCCGGCAGAAGTGCTCGTCGATATCCGCAGCCTGACCAACAGCACCGGCGATGATTCGAACGCAAAATTCAATGACGGCGATTCAAAAACCTGGTGGGTGCCGCTGAATTTTGTCAACAACGTCGGGTCACCATACGTTTACAGTGGCACTTTCATAGCTTCATCGAGTCTTTCAGGCCTGGATTCCACAACGGTCACCTTCACCGCCAAGGTTCTGCATCCCGATACTCCTGCCATAACCATGGCTTCCACCATCATCACTACCAATCCTGATCTGCCTTTTGGGATCGACACCCAGGTGCCGGCCTACAAAGCCGGTTCAGGCAAACTGTTCATTGCTGAAGAAAACGGCGACAACCTCGCCTCTTACGCAGCCAATATCAACGATACCATCACCGTTCAGGCTGAAATTGAACGTCTTTCAGACCCTGGCTCAGTTACCGTGATCATTTCGAAAACACTCGGTGGCGTTGAAGTGTTCAGAACACCGATGTATCAGGCAGTTGGCTCTAATATCTGGACGACGACCTTCACTCTGGCTACCGGCACCAGAACTGACCTGGAACCTCTTGCAGACGGCGAATGGCGAATTGTTGACGGTGAATCTGTCAGCATGCGGGTTTACATGTCAGATGACGCCGACAACCTTGCCACCACCTCGTATATAGCACCGAACCCGGTCATCACCTTTGACAACAAACCTCCTCAGATCAATAAGGCAACGGTTACCAAACGCATTCAGTCAATCGAAAGAAACACCGAAAGCTGGGTTGCCAACGTCGGTAACGGCCTGGCTTCAGACAGCATCGCCGCCTGGGTCGAAATGCTAGAACCCACAACCAACAGCAAAGCATGGGTAGACTTTTCCCCGATAGGTGCGACTTCGACCTACATGCTCAAACCGAATTCGGTCAATACAACAAGGTTTGAAACCACCTCGCTCGTTGCCTACCCAGACATGTATGCGCATCTGAATCTGGACAAAAATACCTACGACCTTGCCACTCACACTTTCAAGATTTATGTCATGGACAAGGCCGGAAACAAAGATTACGTCGAAGATAAATTCAACGAACTCGCAGTTGACAGCCGTCGACCGACTCTGCTGAGTGCAGACTACGACGGAAATATTCTTTTGCTGAATTTCTCAGAAACACTTAAGCCGGGCAATTTCAACATCAATGCAGTCAGAATTGGTCATAAGCCTGACCATAAAGACGCTCGAATAGACAAGTCATCGGTAGTTGAACTGAGCGCCGCCAACAACGACCTGCTGCTCTACCCGAATAACAGCGGTTCCGGCCGCAT
>CAZPCO010000027.1:0-10970 GCA_964585025.1 uncultured bacterium
CTCTTTTCCCGGCAGGAAAAAAGAATTCGCAAATTGCAATTCTGGTTCAGCACTAGATTCTCATCAAGAGAATTTCTTCTGAACAGCAGGGCGGTAATTCTACTTTCAGTTGCCAATGTACGGAAAAAGCGCAATTTTTTATAAAAAAGCCGCTGATGCTCCTTGGAAATATGAAATTTTTCGGTTAAAATTATCATTGTTGAAATGAGATTCTTCTGTTCCCGGTTTTTTATCAACCCAGTAGCGATCAAAGATTATCCTGACCGGGCGCAACAGAATTCATGCAGAAAAGTATAGTGTTACCTCTCGCTTGAAAGGTGATCTAGTAGTGAATAACAGATGTATTGCGCCGTTTCTGAAAAGTTGTCTTTATAGTTTTGCCTGTCTGTTCCTGCTCGCAATCCTGGTTCTTCAGCCATGGTCTGCGTCAGCAGCGGTCAGTATTGTCGGCGATATTGCCGGCCGTGATTGCTCCCCCTGGGAGCGCATTGAACTTCTTCAGGATGACGACCCGCATTTTGTCAACGAGCCCTTTCATCTCAACAGCCGCCAGAATCATAGTATTATTCAGAAGGCTTTTGGCACCAATAAACCGCATTCGCGTAATTTTCTGCTGCATTATGCCCCCCACTGGGATCGCCCCCAACATCAGACCCCGGTTTTACTGGTGCATGGAGCTGGCGACAATGCCTGTCGTGGCTTCTGTCATCCATATTCATTCGAAATGCCTGAAAACGGTGCCATTGATAAGCCTGGTATGATGCAGCACCTGGTTAAAGAGGGTTTTTCCGTGTTTGCAATCACTTTTTCGCATCCGCACGGCGATAATTTTCTTCAGGCTCAGCAGGTGGCGAATGCGATTGCACGCATCAGAGAAGTGACTGGCGCCAGCAAGGTTGATGTGATCTGTCATAGCAAAGGTGCCATGTCGGTGCGCATCTACGCTTCCGATCTTGGCAGCGAGTATCCCGAATATTCCTGGCTGACGCCATTCCGCCAGGATATACGTAAGATTCTGTTCGTCGCTTCACCACTTAAAGGCATCGATACGGCTTTCAGGTATTACATGTATAATTTTACCGTTATGCAGCAGAAACTTGCTGCGCCGCTTGGTGCCCGCTCAATGGTCTGGCAGGGCATGTTTGTTGATAACGAAAACCACAATCAGCTCTTCCCGGGGCAGTTCCAGATGCTTCACAACTGGGTAAAAGACGGGGTTCCGCTCAACAGTCAAAGTTTTACTGCAGATGCGAACGTAACATGCAAAGCTCTCTACGACGGGGGCGTAAGCACCCTTCTTGTATCAGATGGTATTGACCGTGCTATGCAGGACGCCGGAAATGTGATAGACTCTCTGTGCAAAAAGGGAGTCGACCCCTCGATCACCTGTCATATTCTCGCCGGTACGAAACAGAAAATTGACACTGTGAAATTTTTCTGGCTCGAGTTTCCGGTCGGCGAATATGCTGACAGCAGTGACGGGGTTCTGCTTCTGAAGAGTGCAGCCTACAAGAAAGGCCTGACTGCCCGCGGTGCCCGAGTCGCCAGTGTCAAGACACTGGATACCCACCACGTTGGCCTTACGGTTTTGCCGGCTGCGCTCAATCACATTTCCGAGGTTTTACGTGAAAGAAATACTGATTAAAAAATACGACAACCGTCGTTTGTATTGTGTCGAAGAAGCCAGATATGTGTCATTAACCGAGATTCGCGATTTTTTGCAGCGCGGCGACAAGGTTAAGGTAATCGAAAAAACAACCGGCAAAGATATCACCAAATATATCCTGATGCAGGTGATGCTGGAAGATCGCTACGAGCTTGTGCCGACCTACTTTTATCAGATGATGCTGCAGTCCCCCCCTGAAACACTCGATTATTTTTTTGGCCAGTTCTTTCCCTGGATGATGAACATGTACAAGAACTACCAGGAAGGCAAGTTTTCGCTGCCGACAATGCCAGGTATGCCAACCATGCCAGGCATGCCGAATATGCCCTTTCAGAATCCCTGGATGCAGATGAACCCTTTTCAGGGTATGAACCCATTTATGTCACCTCCCCCGGCTACCCCGCAGGCTTCATCAGAGACAACAGCACGTCCCCGTGGAGCTGCCGACAGGAAAGCCGCTGCCCCTGAACCAGAAGACGATAAGATGGCAGAGATTCTCAAGCGCCTGCGTGAACTTGAAGAGAAGCTGCATTCAGATTGAATTAACCACTTCGCATTTTATTTACCTCGGCCGGTGTTTCATATGAAACACCGGCCGACTCTTTATGAGCGGGTTCTGTACGGTTTTTCGGTACGATGAGCTCTGCCGTAGTCCTTAAACAGCCAGTTTGCGGAGTGTAAAAAATTTTTGCACGTCTTCGGGTCGGTTTTGTTATCATATAGATATGAGATATAAAATTATCGGAGGGTTGTTGCTTTTCGCAATGGTCATGTTGCTGATCATGCCGTCTGCTGCCAGAGACAAGCGGCGCAATATGGCATTTTCTGTGCTGCGCCGTGCTCGTGAAGCACATCAGGCCGGTCGATACCAGGAAGCTCAAACTCTTCTCGCCAAGGCCCGCTTTATCTGGAAAGACCTGCCTGACCCGGGCTGGTCTTTTCCTTCGTATCAAGACCCGTTGCAAAAAAAGATTTCTGTCGACATGTTGACCAGAGAATCGGGAAAACAACTGCTTTTTGAGTTTCTGGCGCGTCCCACCACCCAGGGCAAAAAATTACTTGAAGCATACCTCATAAAATACCCTGATGAAAAGGATATTGAAGCACAATTTCTTTCTAAAGGCAGGTTGGTTGGTCTTATCAGTGCAGAACCGGTTGATTCAAATACAGATAGCAGCTTAGTTAATAGTATGCAGAACGCAAAAATTTTTCTTCTGATAATCATTATATGTCTGGCCCTGTGGCAGACGCGATTGGCCATTAAAGAAATTCTATCTGGTTCTGGAAGGATGAAGTAATGAAAAGGCATCAAACAACCATACGAATCCTGCTCGTGCAGGTTTTGTTGCTGATTTTGGCCAGCGGCACCGGCTATGCTCTAGAGCAGATTGTTAACGGAAATTTTGCCAGTGCGCTTGGTACAGAATGGGTTTTGACCCGACCGGTTGACCCAGATAATTTTGCCCTTGAACAGTTTCGTATTTTAGCCCCGGGAGATGGGGATGCTAATGCCTTTCAGGGATATTATGATTACAAAGGTGATCCGGCGGCTTTTTATTATTGGGCGGATGGCAGCATTTATCAAACTTTTCCATCAGCTGTCATAGCCTCTGATACCAACGCCAGGGTGTCTTTCTCTTATAATGAATGGGTAGATACAAACGGCAATGCCTGGCAGGTAAACCTGAGCGGAAAAGTTTATCTGAACAGCCCACCAACGACAATTATTGCCGGGGGTAATTTTTTCACCCTTCAGGCAACAGGCACTATTGACAATCCAGCAGGCTGGTTGGCTTCCGCACCCCAGGAACTGGTTCTGCCGGGTGGAAACCTTTTTCGCATGCAGTTTTACTGGAAATTTGGCCTGAAAAAGAATGTTAAAATGGATGTCAGAGTTGACCAGATAAGCTGTAATACCAGCCCTTCAGGCCTGGTTGCCTCAGAAAACACCTCCGGCGGTTGCGACCTTGACTGGGCAAACAGCTCTTCATCAGCAGAAACATTTGCTAGCTACCGTGTTTATGTTGGCTCATCAACTGCAGGACCATGGCAGAGAATTGATTCCGGCGGTGTTACGACATCGAATTACACAGACAGCAGGGTTTACCTTCCACCGTATGATGAGATTCGTTACTATGCAGTATCTGACATTGGCTCGCTGAACGTTGAGTCGCCAAAATCTGTTCCTGCGGTTTTCAAGACGGCGAAACTTGTGATTACACTGGTCGAAGCTTCTAAAGATACCGTTACTAAGGGCCAGAATGGTGTGCCTGTTAATGTTTTTATAGAAAATACCGGTTTCTCGCCTGCAGTATTATCGGTGGTCGATCTCTATTTCGACCCTGGGTTTGGGCAGTATAACAAGAACCTGCAGACCATTTTGCCAATAACCTTACCTGCTGGTGCGAGCACTACGGTAACTTTTAATGTTGATATTCTCGACACAAGTGTTCCTGATACGGATATCATTCAGGCCTCAGCCATTGGAACCAATACCCGTATTGTTCCCGGCCGGACGATTATTGCAACCTATTCGCTTCAACCGGATTCATGGTTGATAAGATCGCCTGCCAATCTCATAGTTCACCAGATAAGTGTACCTGAATTCGTCTATCGCGACCAAAAAGATGTCGAGATCCTTATCGAGGTTCACAACGACGGCAATAAAAATGCAGCTGCCTACTGGGATTCCTCAATTCTCAGGTTTTCATCAGGTCTTTACGATAATGTTCGTCTTGCAGACCCTGATTCTTTGCCAGTTCCGGTTTACCCTCTCGGTCCGGTTACCATAAAATATCTTGCTGATGTTAACCCTTTTTCGGCGACAGGTACCTGTGTGATCAACGCGGATATCAATTTTCGTGATATTAATCTGCTCAGCCCGGCAACCAACTTTGATGATGCCGATAGCCCCGGTGTCTGGACGGTAGTAGCCGGAGTAATGAAAACTTACAAGGGGCCTCCAGCCTTTTCTGCCTATGAAATCGAGGCAGGTAGTTTCAATATTGGCAATACGATTGTTTATGCCAAAGCCGAAAATCTTCTGCCCTTGACCGAGCAAAGATTCCGCTGGTATGACCCCGACGGGGTGGTTCGGGTGACCGACCCACCGATAACGTCTAACAGCAGCGGCATAATGACCGATCAGTACAGCCTTAATGCCGGTTCAACGCCAGGGGTCTGGAAGGTTGTCACTACCCGTGTTACCAACGATATTCCGCTTGCCGAGAGGCAATTTCTCGTAGTTGATCCAGCTGCAATCAGTATTCTGCATCAGCTACCACCAACTGTAACTCTGAATCAGGTTTTTACTGCAACAACGACAATTACGAACAGTGGTGGGGCAGTTGTTGACGACGCTTACTGTTCGAAACTTGTTCTTTTGACTGGCAGTGTTGCTTCGATACCAGACCCGGTTCCTTTAATGGTTGATATTCCCGGTTCCGGCCAGGCGACCTTTAACTGGCAGTTCAAGGCAGACGCGCTTGGCACAATTACTTTTGAAGGCTCTGGTTACGGGCTTGACCAGAACGATTTTACCAAGATTACAGCTGCTACCCAAACCAGTAACGCCTGCGAGGTTCAGGGGCCGCCGATACTCAGTGTTGCGTCAATTTCTGAAAATTTTACCACGGTTTACCTTAATCAGACCGGGTTAGACGTGCGCATGGGAATTAAAAATACCGGGCAGGCGGCTGTCTATGTCGACTCGGCGACTCTTACTTTCGTTCGTGGTTCCCATGATTACGTGATTTCTGCACCCGCGACCATGCCTCTTTACCTTGCAGGGGGGGCTGCTGCGACCATTACTCTTATTGTGTCCATAGACCCGTCTTCAGTGGCCGGTTGGGATAACATAACCGCAGATTTCCATGCCTTTGAAGCAAACAATCCGAACTCATTTCCGACCGTTACCGGTCTTACCCTGACAAACGCCTGGGACATAAAGACAGTCTCAGGAAAGTGTTCAGCTAATGACAGTTACAACCCTGAGCAATATAACTTTAATGTTGGCCAGACTGTTTACGTTGAATTCAGCGGTATGCCAGCCCCTGAGACAAAACAGAATTACCAGATTTTTGTTTACAGCCCATCCGCACCTGCAGGAACGCCAACTTACGAATCAGGCTATGGGGTAGGCGAACTTTCTTTTGCGGCAGGGGCCGAGGTCGGGAAATGGCGCGCGGAAGTCTGGATTGTTGGTCAGTTCGGGGGATACGCAAAGCGTGCGAGTCTCCAGGGCACCCAGTATTTCTATGTCGAGACTCCCGGGCAGCTTACTGCCAGCCTGAGCATTGCCCCTTCGGCGCTTAAGCTCAGCGATGCTTTTGGTGACACTTTTATTACTGTCACCATGAGCATCGCTAACAATGTTCCAGATAGTTCTGATTTTTATCCGGTCGTGCCAACAACACCAGTGCGCCCGGTCGTCGGTTATTCCGGGGCGGTAGATTCTGTCGATTATTCTGGTCCTGTGCCGGCTTCAGCTTCGGTAAGCTATGGAAACCCCGCAACTTTTACCTGGGTGTTCAAGACAACCCAGGCGACTACTATTGGCAGCAGCTTTGCAATGATCGCCAGTGCCACCGGTAAAGATTTGAATCAGGTTGATTCACCGGTTAAACGCAACATTACCGTATCAACTCCTGTTTCTAATATGATCAGCATTTTGCAGCGCGACTTGTCAATTGCACCTGATCCTATGCAGATAGGCACTTTACTTTGTGGGCAGAGTTTTGATTTTCCATTGCAACTGCTGAATTCCGGTAATACTGATATAAGGCGGATTGTCTGGAACAAGGATTTTCCGACTTCGCCCACCGGTAAGAAGATTCCTACGTCATATTTTTATTTTACTCCCGCTGCAGGTGCTTCCATCGCTACCGGTACAGCAGTTACTGATGGTTTTTTGACCATGCAGATTCCTTTCAACCAGGAAGCGGGCACTTATACCGCCATCATGAGCGTTTTTGATGATCTTTCTGGTGATGGAGTTTATTTTACCGGAGAGCCCTATAAAGAGTTCGCTGTTCAGGTTGTTGCCAGCCAATGCCGCGTTGTATATACTCTTGAGAACCAGGTTGAACTGGGAGGTTACCCTCAAGGTCAGCATACAGCCACTATCACCCTGGCGATTGCTAATGGCGGCAATATTGACCTGACTCATCTCAAATTTTACCTTGACCCGGCTGATAAAGTCGCGACAAATTCATTTATAACAATTTTGCCGAACCCGTTCGGTGCGCTCGCGACCAACGCTGTTCGTCTGGCAAGTATTTCGGCCTTTGTGGGTGCTGATACTCCCGGGGATTACGTAACCAGATTCACTGTATGGGACGACTATTCCAACTTTGATGTCATCGACCCCTGGGAAGCATCGGCCACCTTTAATGTAAGGTTCTCTGTCGGTGGGAAAAGTTTTACCATAAGCCCAAGCCCTCTGAATCTTGGTAATGGCACGCCAACCCAGACCTTGAGTGATTTTCCGATTACCGTGACTAATGATGGTCAATTAACGATAACCAACCCGGCTGCCCGGGTGGAGGATTTGAACCAGGGTTCAAAGACGATTGCCGCAGAATGGATAACCCTGTTGCCTCCTGGCCCGCTTGCCCCAGGCGAATCCAAGATGGCGACTCTGTCAGTCTATATTCCAGCAGGTACCGATATTGGGCCGTTTTCAGGAATTCAATATTTCTACGACGACGAGCCATCAGGAACCGCTAATGAGATCGAAAGAGGTTTCGAAATCAGCCTGACTGTTAACCCATATTATTCTATTCAAGTAATTGATGAATCTGTGAGCCTGCAGGGAGTAACTCCGGGCGCTCCATCGTCAATGATTGAATTTCTTTGTAGAAATGTTGGCAATGTGCCTCTTGGCAATTTGAACTGGGCAAAGCCGCTTAGTTTTAAGACATCCGTCGGGGACGAAATTGACCCGGGAGATTATAATTTTTCAGGGCCAGCCATTGTCAACAATGGGCAGACATTCTATGCATCGGTGACCATAGGTTTGCCAGCCGGCCAACCCTTCGGTAATTATTCCGGTCAGTTCGGCTGGCTTTTTAATGATAATGTGGTTGCAAGCACCAGTGACTATTTTACCCTTTACTGCCAGGTTGGCGACAAAATTCTTGATATTATCGAAGACGAACTCACGATGGTTTCGGGCTTTCCGAATTCCTATTCCTCAGAAGTTACCTACAGTGTTAAGAACAACGGCTCTCTGGTTCTATCAAGACCCCGAACAATGGCCATTGCGGATCTCGAAGATTCTATTACCGGTTTCACCTTACCTTCAACCAGCTGTATTTTCACCCCGGCAACTCTTGATCCTATTGCTGGTGGTTTAACAAAGTATGGCAAATTTAAGGTTCAGATTCCTTCTGGTCAGGACATAGGCACCTATAGTGGTTATATCAAAGTGTGGGATGACACCCATGCTGACTTTACGCCAGAAGCTGGAGAAGCAAGCGATACAGCTATAATCAAGGTTAGTGTCACTGGGAAAAGGGTTTTGACTGTGACTTCCAACCCCGCAGATTTTGGTTATGTTCCTGCCGGGCAGAGTCACACCATTGAGCTGACGCTCAAAAATTCCGGTAACATGCCCATTAATATTCCAGAATCAGGTGAAAGGGTTAAGGCCTTTGCCAGACCACTTAACCCACTTTCGCCAGGCCCCCCAAGCATTGCTGAAACAAAATTAACTTTTCTGCCGGTTCCTCTCGCCACAGCACTCGCCAAAAATCAGACGGCAACGATCAGCGTCAAAATTGAAGTGCCACCAGGCCAGACTTCAGGGCCTTATCAGGGTGAGCAGACAATTTTTGTCGATTATCCGGTCGCCAACGGAATCCCTGACAGCGGCGAAGAGTATGTTACTCTGCTTCTCAAAGTTAATGTGAACCAGAAATTATTTTCTATTACTCCATCAGGAAATTTCGGGTCAGGCGATCCTTTGCCAGGTTTGACTGCGGTAAAATCTACAAGCCTGGAAGTTAAAAACCTTTCATCCATTCCGCTTTCTAAGTTGAAGTGGCAAAAGGCGCCGCTAAAATCTCCTACACATGAGATTCCTATAGGAGCATTTTCGTTTCTAACTACGATCCCCTTTGGGGTTTCCTCAAACGGCAGCAAGGTGGTTACCGCCAGTCTTACAATTCCCATTCATCAGCCCGAAGGTGTTTATTCCGGAGAACAAATCCTTTTTGAGGATGAAAATGGCAACGGCTTTGTTGATGGAATTGAAGCTTCAGATACTTTTACTTTAACCGTAGCGGTTAACAGCTTTGAAAGAATACAGATTCTCCCATCGATTGCCGATCTGGGAACAATTGACCCGGGAGAAACTTCTGTGGCATATGACATCGATGTTTTCAATGTCGGTAACGTTGCGATCAGTGGTCTTGATGGTCTCTGGAACAAGGCTGATCTTACCGGGGCCGGCACCCTGGACTCTTCACTGGTAAATTTCACGTCGATTACCGATCCGCTTAACCCTGGAATAACTTCTACGATACAGGTGACGGTCGGCCCACTGCTTTCAACTCAGGCTGCCGGGGCTTATTCAGGCATTCAGACTTTGAAAGGCCAAACCTGTGAACTCCAACTGCAGGTCAACTCGACTGCTACCGCTCCAGATCTTGCTTCCGGCACCATTTATCAGGAAATTGCCACCACAACTTTTTCAAATGTCGCTCCGGAAACGTTGATCTTTTCGGCCTATGTCGCCGCAACCGGTTCGGTCGGCCTTGGTTTTCTGGAAACGTTGCCTGATCAGAGCACCAGCAGCTATAACGGCATTGTCTTTGACTTTGCAACCAGGAACCTGACCAAAACCGGTGCTGCAATCATCGATTATTCGGCTGTTCCTGTCGAAGTTCAGGGAAACTTAACCTGGTACAGGCTGTATATGACTTTCAATTATCAGTTTGTTGAAAGCGCTGCCAGTCATACTTATATCATTCTGAAAAATGCGACTCCTGATGCGGCGGTTGCGGTTGCTTCATACTCGGCCTGGTTTGACGGTATTCAACTCGAAAAGGCGGTTATCCCCGGGCAGACCAGACCGACGGCCTATGGAGCCAAAGGCAAACTCATTTCTCCATCAGATGAAATCAGCGTCGATGGCAAGACGCAACATTACGAATGGTAACGGGTTTTTGCCCTGAAGTTGCCTGTTCAGCATAAAATCATTACAATAGTATAAATTCTATTTGAGGCAGGTTTTATGATTAAACAGGCAGTCGGTTTGCAGCTGTTGATGATGCTGTTAATTCTTACCAGTCTGGTGCAGGGGCGTCTGTATGCAAATCAGTTCGCTTATATTTTTCCTCCCAATATTTCTCTGCAGATCGTTGACCAGCATGAAGAGGCCGGAAAAATTCGTTTGACGGCAATTATTGAAAGTCGTCTCGGTATTCTTGAAAACCTCGAACTCTTTTTTGAAAGCTCAAAAGATCTTCAGGTTCTCAGTAATACCAGTGTTCTGAAGACCCTTGAAACCGGAGTTCAGCGCAAAATCAAGATTCTCGCCGTCAGAACCGGAAAACCCGCTGATGAAATAGGTTCATGGCTGAAGATGGGTGTCAGATTTACCCCCGATTACAAAGCTATGCTTTTTGCCGTCAGCGATACCGAAAAATATCCTGACGATAATGAACGACAGAAGCTGCTCGATGTCGTTGCGAAGAATTCATCTGCCGGCGCCCGTTATCTCGAAGCCGTACGGCATTTCATCGAAAACTGAAGGAAAACTGATGCCGAAACATTCCATGCTGCTGGTCCTGATCTTCTGTCTGATCTCGTGCCTGCCGGGCCATGCTGCATCGGCGTTCACTTTTACTGCAAATTATTCAGTTATAACCGGTTTTGGGCCGGTGGCTTCCTTTCCGCGTGAACTTCCGCCAGGCGAAAAACTTGTTCTTTCATCCGACAAGATCAATGCCTATCGGGTTAAAACTCTGCCGGTACAAAACGAAGCGCATCTTCTTCAGTTGATGGGTGCCAATGAAGAGAATTCATTGACCGATCTTCAGAAAGGGCTTCTCGAAAGCTATCGCTTTGCGATGTCGCAGAACTTCGATAGCCTCAAACAAAGGGTGCCAGGGGCATCGCCATCCGTCACTCTGAATCTGGTCGATGTCAATGGCTACAACGATACCGTTCGTTATCCAAAAATTGTCGACGATTTCTGGCCTCAGAATTCAAGAATTTATCGCTATTCGGGCAACAATCTTGAGATGAGTTCCGAAATACGCATCAGTGGCACGGATTGTTTTGGTTATGGTTCTGAAAC
>CAZPCO010000027.1:10980-17814 GCA_964585025.1 uncultured bacterium
GGCTGCCACCATTTAAAAGACATTTGCTCACGAATTCGGGCATTCCATGGATATGACTTCGATAGAAAACGGTGCCTATGGCTATGATGGTGCCCATTACATCAATGAAAAGATCGAGCCGAAAGCATCTTTTGCCGAAGGCTTCGCCAATTTTATCCGGATGATTTTCTTTCCTGAAGATGAGCCACAATTCCGTGACAGCATCAAGACGATAAAAATCGAAAAACCAGAGGGCGGTTATGACGAATACCCGCTTGTCGACAGCAAACTGGCCGGAGAAGGCTTTCTCGATGTCGAGGCTATCAATACTTTGATTTTTACCCGTCTGGCTGTCGAATTGCCAGATGGTCAGAAAATGGTGCTCGATTCTTTTCAGAAGCACAATGCCAGTGAAAACCGCATGAGCATGTTCCTGAAGAATTTTATCGCCGATTACCCGTTTGCCGGTGAAAAGGTAGCGACTATCCTCGATCGTGAGACTTCCGGCAAACTGAGTGAGAACGAAATTCGCCAGATACTTGGCAAAAACTCCGGGGTCGAAAAATTTCTGCTCGAAAGGCCGGCTATGCAGGCCAGCAAAAAGGAACCCGAAAAGAAGATAGAAGAACCATCTCGAAAATCGATTACCATATATAAATGGAAGAACGCTGACGGGGTAATACAGTTCACCAGCCAGCCACCAGCGGATGGCGTTGAATATTCAGTGATAAATCGCGCTGCCGAGCCTGGCAGAGCCAGTCCGATTACCATAGAGAACCCTGAAACCGACCCATTTATTGTCGGCTATTGACGAATGGCCTTGCCGGCAGCGGCTCGCCAGATTTCTGCCAGAATACCGGCCATGATCATCAAAGTGCCCAGGATTGCCGAAGCAGCGATACTTTCGCCAAGCAGCAGCCAGGCCAGGAGAATGGCGACCGGTGGCTTGAAAAAGAACAGATAGCTGGCACGACCGGCCGACAGGTAAGTCAATGCCTTCATGAAGGTCAGATAGCCAAGCCCGGTTCCGAAAATTCCGGCGCCAAGAAGGTTGGGCCAGGCATGCATCGGCGGCCAGAATCCTGACTGTAAAAAATACAGCAGTGGCAGATACAGCATCAGGGCCGGCAGGCTGCTTATCACCAGAACGATCAGGCTGTCGTGTCCGGCAATCATTTTTTTGGTAAGAACTGTGTAGAGGCCGAAACCAATCATGGCTGCAATTCCGGCTGCCATGCCAAGCGGAGTATCGGCGGCCGTATCGGCCCTGAAGGTCAGAGTTATTATGCCGAGCAGACCGAGCGTCAGAGCCAGAATTCTTTCCGGGGGCATTTTTTCTTTACAGAGCAGCCAGGAGAAAAAATTGGTAGCCAGCGGGTTGGCGGCAATGAGAACCGCAGCAGTCGAAGCCTTGGAATATTTAATACAGACAGCGTGTGCTCCCATGAGAAGAATAATATTCAGGCTGCCCAGCAGGGCCATGTGAATGATGTCTCTGGCGCTGAGCAGCTTCAGTTGCTTGTGTCTGGTTGCCAGCATCGCCGGCAGCAGGATCAGAGTGCCAATGAAGAAACGCCAGAAATTCATCAGCATCGGTGAAATATCGTTGCGCACAGGACTGACCATGATTTCGATCGAGGAAAAGGCCAGAACCGTAAATACCAGGTAAAATGCTGCTTTGAGCTTTTCTGCCGGCGACAGAGGCTGATTCTGCATTGATTGTCTTCTCCATGAGCGACTGGCGGGTGATTCATCGCCGGCTTGCTAAACATCCGGCTGGATGATAGCACGAAACATGATTTGCATGTACGTGCCCTGTTTAATTTCGCAGCAAAATTTGTTAAACTAAATCGATCTGTAACCGGTATATTATGCGTTAAAACATCGTTCGAAAATACGACAGGGAGTCTTGTATGAATCTAACCAGCCGCATCCAGAAAAAGTACCTGTTTCATCGTTTTGTCGGTCTTTTGCTGATTGCCGTAATGATCGGTGCCAGTCCGGGCATTTTCGATGCTCTGACGACGGTTCACGCGGCAAATACTCCGTTTACCGAGTCCAAGGTCAATATCGACAAGGATAATCCCCTTGCCGTGACCTCGGTCACCGGAGAAACCGCTTCGGCAACTGCAACTATCGGTGCCGATGTCGACGATGCGGTCAAAAAGAAGGAAATGAGTAAGGCCGAGGAGATCGCCTGGTCGATTGGCAAGGCTTTGTTGCCGACTCTTGCGGTCATGGCTTTTTCGGCTGCGGTTGTCTGCCCACTGTCCTGGGTTGTCATCGGAGCGGTTGTCGTCGGTGCGACCGCTGCCGGCGCCATGACTCTCGCCTACGAGTTGCGCAAAAACAAGTTCCGCAACGAGGGCGAGAAGAAGGGCATGGACAAGATCCTGCGCGAAGTATCGATTCAGGCTGCAATCAGCGGGGCAATGGCGCCTTTCAACATGTTGACGGGTGGTCTCGTTCAATCGGTGGGGCCATTGACCGTAAAAACCATAGTGCAGACAGCGGCCAAGGCCGGTGCTATCAGTTTTCTCGGCAGCACTGTTTCGAATGTTGCAAAAGGCACCGTCACCAATCTCTGGTATGACCATTACTACAATTATGACGAGCGGGAGAAGGAACTGAATGCGAGAATCCAGACTCTCTCCGCCATCACTGACCCGAATGAAGAACAACAGAAGGATCTGGTGGCAGCTCTTACCGAGCTTGACACCATCAAGAAAGAAAAATACACCTGGGATAACTTCAGAAACGACGAAAACAAGGCTCTGGTTTCAGCCGGCATATCAGGGGTACTCGGCGGTATTGCCGGTCGCCTTGGCGCTGAAACCAGCTGGGCAAAAATTGCATCCAGCAAACTTTTTGGCAGTACTTCGAAGGCCAATCTTCTTTCGAATGCGGTAATCAGCAATCCGTTCGCTTTTGCAACCGGTGCCGCCAGTGCTGCGGTCGATAAAAAAGAGATTCTCAATCAGATAGAATACAATCGCCAGCTGCAGAGCAAATACGAGAAAGATTCCCCAGCCTGGAAATATTATGAAGGCAAAATAATTGACCTTGAGACTGCTTATAAAAACATTAAACTTTCTGAAGCCGGCAAGTCGGCGATGCTTTCAAACGCCGCCATGCAGACAGCTGTAGTCGGCACTTCGCTGGCCAAGACCCGCCTCTGGGATCTCCCGTCAGCAAAGCGTCAGAAGGTGCAGCAGGCTTATGAAGAACAGAACTCTGAATGGAAGAAGGCCAACGAGGTTCGTCAGCAGCTTGAGATTCGCAAAGCAAACCGCCCTCAGCCAGATGAATATGCAACCAAAGCTGAATACTCACAGGCTTTGAAGCAGTATGCAAGGGATGTAAACACTCTGCGCAATCAATATCAGGCTGCTAAAGCCCTGGCCAGCGATGCTCAGAGCTCAGCGGAAAACAAACAGGTAGTTAAAAACATCGAAAAGCAGGTGTCACAGGAAATTGAGTATTCACGGCAGGCTGAACTGGCAAGATCTCTCGGTCGTGAAAGCTACGTTGATTTCAAAATGAAGGAACTTGGTAAAAAACCGGAAAATGCCAGTTTGAGCGCTCAGGAACTGCGTGACAAGGCCAACGCCGAAGTCGCCAAAGGATATGAAGATGCAGCCAAGGCGAGCGCGATCAAGCTCGCAGAGATGGAAGAAAAGGCTAACCGCCAGTCTCAGGAGTTGCTTGGCAAGGTTGAAAAGGGAAATGACGGTAAGCATTATGTGGTCGTGACCGATGAAAAGGGGAACGAAGTAATGCGCACCGAATACAAAGGTGGCGAAGGAGCTTTCTGGGCTGCCCGTATCAAAGGTGGAACTGCTGCAGAAATGAAGCAGGCTGAGATCGATGCGGTCGTCAGAAGAGTCTACAATTCTTCGGCAATGGTCAAACCAACTTCATTCAGAAACGAATATGTCAATATGCGGGTCAATCAGCTCAGAGCCCAGGGGATGAGCGAAACGCAGATCGACAAACAGCTTGGCAGTATTGTTGACGAAGCTAACGGCAAAACACTGAGCACTTATGGTGGCTGGAGCGGAGTTACCAAATCAGAAATTCTGGCTTCCGGCCTTGAAAAAGCCAAATATGATGATGGCGCTGCTCCCGATGCCGGCAAGATTGTCGATTTTCTCAAAAAGACTCTGACGAGCAAAACAATTTCTACGGTCGAAAACGAGCTTTCGGGTAATATCAAGAACGGTCTGCAGGTTGTGGCTCCCAAAACCGGTTACAGCAAAATAGATCCGCTAAGGCCGCTGCTCGATTCGGAAGAGCGTGATGAAGAAACTCTCAATCGCCTTACTGAAAAAGCGATGCGCGATTACTACAACCGTCGTTGATTAAAAACTGATATATCAGAAATTGCCACGGCATCCTGAAAGAGCCGTGGCGATTTTTTATGTCGGAAAAACTCGCCCGGGCAATCAATTGCATGCATCTGGCTGCAATTGGCCTGACACAAGTTTGCAGCGTCGGTCGGGATTATGTTTTTTTGCATTTGAATTTAGCTGCTGATTATGAAAAAATAGGCTGGTGAAAAAGGAATTATCATCAATTTTTCTTCGGCTTGCCATCTGGCTCTGCCTGGCTATCGTGCTGTTCGTTACCGCTACCACGCTTTTTTCCGATCTGGGCAGGGTAATAGTGATGATCCGCTCGGTCTCAGCAGGCTGGCTGGCGCTGATTATTATTTCAGTTCTTTTTAATTATGTGCTGCGCTTTATCAAATGGCGCTATTTTCTGGCAATTTTAGGTGTTGAGGTTCCTTTTCGCCTGAATCTGTGGGTTTTCTTTTCGGCATTTACCATGGTTTTAAGCCCGGCCAAACTTGGGGAGCTCGTCAAGGCTCTGCTGCTCAAAGCCAGAATGGGCATTCCAGTGGCGGTCACGGCTCCGGTCGTGATGGCAGAGCGCCTGACCGATCTCGCCGGTTTGCTCATTCTATGTGTGCTTGGGTTTTCAAGATTTGCGTTTGGCGGAAGAACACTTATTGCCTGCAGTGTTCTGATTCTGGCGGGTATGATTGTTTTTTCCAGACCTGGTTTCTGGCATTTCATCGATCGACTGCCGCTGATTCGGAAAAGGTCGGCTGGCCTTCGTGCGACGGTCAGGGCGATTTCCGACAGCACCAGAACTCTGTTGACCCTTCGATCGCTTCTGGTAACCGTCCCTTTGAGTGCTGTTTCCTGGGCAGGAGAAGGTGTCGCGCTCTTTCTGATTTTCAGGTCGCTGGGCCTGGAGCTCGAAAATTTGCTGGCTGTTTCGATTTTTGCCCACGCATTTGGTTCGATTGCCGGGGCCTTGTCTTTTCTGCCGGGTGGCCTTCTGGTGACTGAAGGCGCTATGGGAATGTTCTTTGTTTTTGTTTCAATTCCGGATGTAACAGCAGTTTCGGCTACCTTTCTCATCAGGGCATTGACCCTGTGGTTTGCGGTAGTTCTCGGAACCACGGTTTTTGTTCTCGGCCACCGGAGTTCCGATCTTGAAATGCTGAGCTTTTCTTCGTTGCCTGACTCGGGTGATAGTCAAACGGCCGATCGCTAGATACTGATACAGGATGAATCAATGGAACCTCTTGATCTGAATACCATTAGAATACTTGAAGACTACAAGAACGGCCGAATTGATGCCGGTGAAGCAGCGCAGCGCCTGACTACAGCCGGTCGCAAAGAAGTTGCTGCGCCGCCGACAGAGAGTCAGACCGAAAGCGCAATTCTGGATCCTGGCAGAGAAGCCCGTGCCGGGTTTCCTGAAGCGATATTCGGGGCGGCAAAAACGCCAGAGCAGATTTGTGAAAACTTCATGAGGCTTTACGATGAAACCGGCAAAGCGCTGGCGACAAGATGCAGTTCTGAAGCTCTGCAAATGCTTGCAAAAAGATGCCCTTCGGCAAATATCAATCATTCCTGTGGTCTGGCCTGGGCAGTTTCAGAAATCGTTCTCCACCCATGGGGAAAGGCTGCCGTTCTTGCAGCCGGAACTTCTGACCAGTCGGTCGCCGAAGAAGCCTCTTTGACGCTTGAATTCATGGGTTTTTCGGTTGAACGCCTGTTTGATGTCGGAGTTGCCGGTCTGCATCGTTTGTTGAACCGACTCGACAAACTGAGAGACATCGATGTGGCAATTGTCGTGGCCGGCATGGAAGGAGCACTGCCCAGTGTTGTCGGAGGTCTGGTGCCCTGTCCGATTATTGCTGTGCCAACCTCGGTAGGTTATGGAGCAAGTTTCAACGGGCTGGCGGCGCTGCTTGGCATGCTGAATTCGTGCTCAGCCGGAGTTACGGTTGTTAACATCGACAATGGTTTCGGAGCAGCTGCGGCTGCGGTCAGAATCTTGAAGGGAAAGTTAAAATGACGACACTTTACTGGGATTGTTTCAGCGGCATTGCTGGAAATATGGCGGTTGCTTCACTTCTCGATCTTGGCGCCAGCCGTGACAAGCTCGCTGAAGGGCTTAAATCGATGAATTTTCCAGAAGGGCCTATTGAACTGATAATCGAAGAACGCCTTGTTGGTGGCATCAGAGGTCTGTATTTCAATACCGTTGATGACGACCATCCACATCTGCATGAGTGCGGTATGGAACACGGTCATCCGCATCCGCATGACCCCGGTGAAATATGCTGTGGCGGACATGTCATGGGCGAAGTTCATGACCATTCTGAAAAGCACAGTGATCACCCGCATCACGAAGATCATGAACACAGTCATTGCCACAATGGCAGTCGTGCGCATCTTCATGAACACGACGAAGGGCAGGAGTCGGGATTGTCAGAGAAACATCACGACCACGAGCATCATCACGACCACGAGCATCATCACGACCACGAGCATC
>CAZPCO010000028.1:0-17456 GCA_964585025.1 uncultured bacterium
GCCCCGAAGTTCAATTTTAATGTTGGGCCGGTCTTTAAGTATCTTTGCCAGCGAATCGAGCAGGTCTTTCTGTTCTTCGGTCAGCACCGACACATCGCCGCCGAAATAGAAATTCTTTATCGCGAACGTCACCTTGGGGTCGATATTTTCGACCAGTTCTTTAATATCCTTCGTCGTTACATCGGTCGGTGGAATTGTGACGCCAGGGTCGGCAGGCCGCGGAGTATCAGCGCCGTTGACATCGCCGGGATTGACGCCGATTTTCTTCAGCGCTTCCTCGATAGTATTCGCAGGCTTGAGGCTGTCGGCAATTTCAAGAGCCTTTTCGCGGTTTTCCTGGCGCTTTTCGAGAATCTTGTCGACGATGTCGTCAATGTCGCCGGATGGGTTCTGCATATCTTCGTAGAAGACCGGAATAACGAAATTCGTGAAGTCGAGCAGATTGGGATTGTATTTCAGGCGCCAGTAGAATAGATGGTTTTTGTTCTTGTACGACACCCGAACTTTGACGTTGAAAAGATAAGAGTTGGCATCGTGATCTTCGACTCTCAGATTGAATTTGCCGCCGAACAGGTCAGCGGATTTGTCATTGGGGCCAGCTTTGAAAGAACGGTTACTCCACTGCTTCGATTGAATATCTGCGAGAACCTCGACGAGAGCTGAATAGGCAATGTTGAATGCTGACTGATAATCGTTGAGGTGCTGAAATTTGACGCGGTTCGCCGATTGAAACTGGGTCATGGTAATGATGAAGATAGCGACTGCCAGGGTAGCAAAAAGAATCAGCGGGAAAACATATCCGCGCCGAACCTGCCTGACCACCCAGGGTGTGCTGGTTGACTGGTAACTTTGCAAAACTTTAACCTCTGTATCTCTTTCAACTATATCCTGAAATATACCGAGATTCAAGAATTGCCGTAAAACAACCGGCAATTCCAGGTAAATGACAAAACGCGTATCGGCAGCGGGCAAATTTTTCGATAAACCTACGGTTCCTGAGCTTGCCGAAGGACCGGTCTCCAATAAATGATTGCAGATAAAAGTGCCGTTGAGATGAATCTCAACGGCACTACGCTGCTCAAGTTCTGGTGATTATTTGGTCAGGTTGTCGATTTCAGCCTGTAGTTTGAACTGTTTGTCGAAACATTTGGTAAAATCGGCTGCAACGCCATCGATCAGCAGGTTTTTGCGGTTGGTGTAATCATTGTGCAGGGTAGTGATTTTCTGCATGGCATCGGGTTGCATATCGTCGATAGCCAGAATTTTGTCGTGGTATTCCAAAAATTCGGCGCGATCCTTCTCGAATTTGCCTGATTTTTTGTATTCCTGAGCTTTTGCCAGTAAAGCTGGATCAGCCGGAACTGCTGGTTTTGTTTCCTCGATCGGCGGCGCAGCGTTTGGATTGGCGCCACAACTGCAGCTGACAACGAAATCTTTGTCGCTGAATTCAACTTTGTACTGACCCTTGTTTGGGCATTCAAAGCCTTTGCGTATGTATTTGTCGGTCAAAAGCTTCTCTTCGATTGCCTTGAAATCAGGAAATTTTTCAAAAGTGATGCCGTCCATGCTGGCCATTTCTATAGCACCCATGATCACACGCTGGTTGGCATTACAGCTGGAAGCTTCTTTGGTTGTATCGGTCTGGGGCTGCGGTTCAAGTTGTTTGAGCAGTTCAACCATTCCTTCGTCGCTTTCAAGAGTCGCGAGCAGCTTTTCGCTGAACTTTTTTTCATAGGCAATGGCTTCTTTGATCGGCAAAGCCGGACGCGGCAATGACTTCAGGTAGTCGATTACAATTTTCTTCGCTTCAGCCTTGAAATCACCGGCAACTAAATTTTGCATCGAGCCCATTGCTATATTTCTAATGCCAAGGCCAAGCATGTAACTGATCAAAGGGCCGTGATTTTCCATGTCGTCGCCAAATCTGAATACAGATACCAGCATTCTGGCGCCATCTTCATGCCGGCCATCCTTGATTGCTTTCCAGGCACCGGCGTTCAGAAATCTCGCAAACTTGCGTATGGCTTTGAATGGCGGCGCAATGTCTTCGGGGTTAAAAGTATTGTCTGGCATAAAATTGCACTGGGTGCAGGCGGCAGCTGCTTCGAGCAGTTTTTTGATTCTGAACGAACTGGCTTCACCAACGGCTGTCTTAAGATTGAGCGGCAGTTCTTCATAGGTTTCAAGACTGTTCACTTCACCGATTTTCATGCCGTCATCGTCGCTGATGTTCGGCATGAAACCCATCGCCATCAGGTAACGCATCGCCGCATTCGGGTCACGGGGCGGTTCCTGGGCGGTCAGAACCACGCTGGAAACTACAAAGAGCGCCACGAGTGTCATAATGATTTTATTCATAATCTGCCCTCCTGATAAAATATGGTTAGATCTCGTCATATTCGCGTGAAAAGATCGAATGCCCGTTTTCTTTCTCGAATGACAGGTTGAAATCATCACTGCGATACTTCAGTAGTTTTGCAATGCCGATTGCATCGAGGTCATTCGCTGCGATTACGTCTAATGGCCTGGGGTCATTTGCCTGTTTAACCGGAATCTGAGGTGGGGTCGATTTCTGGCTCTGCGGCGGAATCGTCCGTTCAGAAGTTCCGAAGGCAAGCCAGAGCAGCACGGCGGCGAGCACAGACAGAGCAACCAGAACGGTCGTGTTTCTTCCGGAAGCCGTCGGCCGGTTCCAGACAGCTTCTTTCTGCAGGCGGGCAAAAACTGCCGGTGATGGCTCATCAACCGGAGTGTTGCGTTCAAGAAATTCTTCAAATTGATCCTTTTCTATTTTGCCCATGGGATCAACTCCTTTAATCTGGCGATTGCATACCTGTATCTGGAAGCGACCGTCTGCAGGCTGCATCGCTGCACATCGGCGATTTCTTCGAAGGTCATGTCGGTCCAGACCTTGAGAACCACCGCTTCTTTCTGATCGTCGGGAAGCTTGTTGAGAGCGTTGTTGATCAGAATGCCGGTTTCGACGTGCTCGTCATGACTGCTCTCGGCGGGTTCATTTACCAGAGGCCCGGCAACGGCCTTTTCGCGGTGTTTCAGCGCCGCATTGCGGGCACTGGTAAAAAGGTAGGCGCAAGGATTCTCGATGTTCAATAAATTCTGCGGAGTCTGTACCCATGGCAGAAAAACGTTGTGCAGAAGGTCTTCAGCTTCTTCAGCTGTCAGGTTGAAGGAATTCTTCAGGTATCTGAACAGCGGGCCCGACCAGGCCCGGTAGATCAGTTCAAAACCCTTTTCGGGGTTTTGTCTGAAAGTTTCCATCATCATCAGGTTGTCGTTTTTGTTTTTCATGCTTTTACTTATTTAGAGTTCATTGTTGCACAGATTTATTTAACAATTTTTAAAAATTTTTGCTTCAGGCTTTCTTCAGCATCTGGAGTAAATTGTCCGGCAATTTTTGCCGGCCGGTATATTGAACGGGGTGGATTTTTTTATGTTTTGGAATAGACTTTGATATGCAGGGCTATCTATTGTCCAGGGCGAGGAAACTATGAAAAAACTGCTGCTGTCTCTTCTGGTTCTACTGACTTCTGCATGTTCAGGGGCGATTCCGCACCCCGTCAATTACGAATGGGGCAAACTGAAGGTTCCTGAAAACTACGCGTTACCGAATGGCCAGAAGCTGGAAATATACTGGGAAAAGCTGAAGGCCAGCGCGCCGGCAGCCGAAGCTATTGTGCTCATCAACGGTGGGCCTGGCATGACGCATGACAGTTTTCACCAAAAGACCGCCAATGGTTACAACAAAGATTATTTCGAAGAGCTGCGCACTCATTTCGATGTTTATTATTTCGATCAAAGAGGTACCGGCAATTCGAGCCTCATTACCTGGGCGAATTTCAGTGGCCGCAATTACCGGGTTTACGCTTCGCCTGACATCAGCCGTGATATCGAAGAACTGCGCAAGAATGTTATCAAAAAGAAAAAAATTGCGGTGCTGGGTGAGTCTTATGGCGGCATGGTAGCCCTCTCCTATGCCGTAATGTTTCCCGATTCGGTTTCCAGGCTGGTAATTCACGACTCGTCGCCTAGCAACGCTTATTTTAACAAGATGCATGTCAATTTCTCCGAAGGTCTGACCCGGCTTGAAGAACTTCTGCCAGGCGTCGAAGAGAACATGAAGACCTGCGTCACTAAGTTCGATGCCGGTGAAGTCACCAATTCTGCCGGCATAGATGTTTCGAGCGCTGACTTTCTCACTCTGTGTCTGCCATATACCTATTCTCTGAGAGGCCAGATAATCATGGGGCTCATGGCGGGCCAGATCGCCTTCGAGGGTCGGTCCGACATACTTGATGCTATTCTTGGTGCCGCGGCAAAGATTGCATCGCGGGCAGTCTACAGCCAGCTTGACGTCACCCTGCTTCTGGTGCAGACCACTGAAATGCTGAATATGAGTGATGTTTACAACAGTGGTGACAGCGACCCCTGGAGCCAGGCCTGGGCTATCGAGCGTATTTTCCAGCACCGCGTCGATTTTCGAAAAGATCATTATCTCAGTGATTTTGCCGCTTACAACGTAATCAGCAGGCTCGGTAAGATCACGGCTCCGACTCTTGTAGTAGTTGGCGAGACCGATTTCATCTGCCCGCCCGCCTATGCCGAAATAATGCATGAAGGCATTGGCGACTGCCGATTGTTGAAGGTCAAGAATGCTGCCCATGGCGGGTTTGTTGAACAGCACGAATATGTGGTCGGCAAAATCCGCAACTTTCTGCTCGGACGCTACCCGGGTGACGACGAGCGGATCATCCCGGTCGAGGAACTGCAGACAAGGGATGTCGAGGATGCTGTCGATGTATGGCTTGAAGGAGTCGCCAGGCTGGGTTTGACGACAAGTTTTCTCAAGACTCACTGAATTTGAGTCGCGCAGTGCAAAATTGCCTGGCAGATAGGAAAAATGCGATGAACAAACAGAAAAATCTGGGAATTCTGGTGTTGGGTGCTGTACTTGTTGGCATTTTTCCTGGCATTTTTCTACACGGAGAGGAAATGACAGCTAAGAAACCTGAAAGAGTCGTTATTGCCATCGATCCCGGGCACCCATCGGAAACCAGCGACGGGTGCGCCCACCACGGCCTGACTGAAATGCAGATCGTCTGGGATGTAGCACTGAAACTTGAAAAAATGCTCGCTGCAAAAGCCGGCTTTGTGGTGCTGAAAACCAAAAAGGCCGTTGATGTTCGCGTCACCAACCGTGAACGTGCCGAAATCGCCAATGCTGCAAGTGCAGCATTGCTGGTCAGACTACATTGCGATTCGGGCAAGGGAACAGGTTGCACTGTATATTACCCCGATCAGCAGGGTAAGGTTGCAGGAGTGGCCGGCCCATCGGTCTCAGTGATTGAAGAGAGCCGGCGGGCGGCTGATTGCATGCAGAAGGGTCTTGCTGGTGTACTGGGCTCTGCCTTATCTCTCAATCCGGTTAAAACCGATTCAATGACCTTTGTCGGTTCAAAGCAGGGCGCTCTGACCGGTTCAATTTTTTCCAAAGTGCCGGCGGTAGTCGTCGAGATGGTATATTTGAACAATGCCAGCGATGCAGCGTTCATCAGCGAAGAGAAAAACCAGGAACTCATGGCCAGAGCCATTTTAGCCGGCATCTGCGAATTCGTGGCGGCTAATAGCCTGTAAAGAACGATGATTTAACAGAACGCGCATTTTTTATCCCCATACGACATTCTGCTATAGTGCGTTTAATGCATGAGCACTGTTCAATTTAGAAATATTCAGTGAGTGAAACTTTCCCTGTCTGGAAACTGGATAATGGTCAGGAAAATAGAAGCTCTGAAAAAAAGTTTTTCCTTTTTTCTGCAAGTTCAGAGGCTGTTTCTCCATTGGCAAAAGCTGAGATTTCAGTTTCCTTGCCATCCTTCATTACAGCAACCAAAGAAAAATCCTGTGAATTCATGAGATTGTTAGTGGCCTTTTTTCTCTTAAACAAACTGAGAATCAGGTCTATAATGGTGTCTGCCGAAACATTGGCTGTGCGACTTTTTACTGTCAGCGATTTTATATTGCTCAGGTCAATTACTGCTTCTTCCTCGATTATTTTGCCCATAATCCGCGTCATTCGTAATAGTTTGCGTCTTTTCAAGTCTATGACGCTGAAATGCTGAAAGAGCTTCCTCAGACCCAGTCCAGCTCCGAGAAAAAATAGACCTGCTACCGACATTATCACTGCTGTCGAGGTTTCCATCGAAGGTGCCGCAGAACCACTTCTTGATCTTAACCCTGTGACGCTGGCCACAACCATAAAGAGCATCACCGCACCTATGATGATTCCGATGCCGAAAATTGAGTGAACGAAGGTTCGTGATGGAACCAGAATTCTGGAAGGTCCATCTTTTGATAACTCAATCTCCTGCAGATCAGTATCGGAAAAGCTGGATGATGCTTGAGGGCCGGCATTATGAGAGGATGAAGGCACTGTTTTGGCAGGCTTTACAGCAGTTGGTGCCGGAGTCTGACCTTCGCCCGTTTGAAGAGGAGTACGGTCAAAGGGGCATTGTTTAACTCCGTCCGGGAAACTTTTTCCACATTTTGAGCAAACCTTCATAGCTTTTCCCTTTCATACAGAACAATTTCACGATATCTCTGGACAGATCGCACAATTTTCTTGAATTGTGCAGGCATTATGTTTTCTCTTAACCAAAAACGTATTCTTCAATATGGAATTATTTTCTCATGGAATATTTAGGATAATCAATATTTCAATTCGAGGAGCGGAGCAATGCGGCAATCTGAATTGTCTATAACAATGTTAATATTTTGCATGTTGCTTACGAATGTGTGAAGGATCCAGATCGCAAATTTGTTAAAAACGATATTGCTTTGCGGCAATTGGAAGTGGTTGCTGAAATTGAATTTTTTTCCCTGAATTCTGGAATATTCAGAGATTGCGGAACAGGGGTAGTCTTATTTGGATTATGATTCATTTTTCTGACTGTCTGTGAAACCGTTATTAGAAGGCGGCTTTGGCGTATAAAAAAATAATTTTAGATTTTCTTGACACAATGCAGCAAAAATAGTATTATTATCTTGCGATGCAGCGAAGTTCTCGAAATCAATAATCAGGAGTCTTAAAATGAATAACAATATCAACAAATGGATGGAATTTTCTAACGAATACGCTCAGCTGATGAACGAAAATTTCAAGGTAATGAACAAGTTCTGGACCACCACCCTTGAACAGCACAATGGCTACAGCAGAAAGAACATTGAACTGTTCTTCGATCACATGAACCGCAACGTAGAAGTCATGCATGACATATATACCAACACTACCAAAGCCAACGACGAACTGAAGCCCCTGTTCAAGGAAGCCGTCGAAAAGTTCAACACCCGCTTCCAGAAAATCTATGAAGAAACCATGAAGAATATCACTCCGAAGACTGCCGAAAACACCAAGTAAGCAGAATTACCAGGAAAATCAGGGGCCGTGCCGTGAAGGCACGGCCCTTTTTCATTTTTGTCATTTATAGCGGCAGGGTACCTGTGAGGCAATTTTGCTATCTGCTTAGACTCGGTTTGGGTGACCGAATATGTTATAATAAAGATAGGAATAAGGTGAGAATATGAAAATCACCGCTTCAGAACTTGATATTTTCAGCCGGATGAGCAAGGTTTCTTCCGGTGCGGTTTCGCGCCCTGAATCAGGTGAAGCCAAGGTTGCCGGGCAGCCGTCGATGGCGAAAAATGAAGGTTCCGGCAAAGCAGCAGCGCCAGAAGATTCCAAAAAGACCGAAAATTCTGCTTTTCCTGGCAATGCCGGTTCTCTCGACGCTAAAGAGCAGGCAGTGGTAAACGATCTGAAGAAAACCGATCGTGAAGTGCGGGCCCATGAAGCCGCTCATGTTGCGGCCGGTGGCCAGTATGTCAGTGGTGGCGCCCAGTTTGAATACGAGACCGGGCCCGATGGCAAAAAATACGCGGTAGGCGGCGAAGTCGGCATCGACACCTCTGAAGTTCCCGACGACCCGGAAGCTACCATCGCAAAAATGCAGGTTGTGCGGCGGGCTGCGCTGGCGCCAAGTGAGCCTTCGTCGCAGGATCGTTCCGTAGCGGCCGCCGCATCACGCAAAGAAGCCGAAGCCCGCGCCGAACTGAACAAAGACACTGGGCCAGGTCAGAAATCCTCCGACCAGCAAAAGGTTGGCGGCAACCTCGACCTCAAGGCCTGAAACCAGCTGTATTTTCTGTGCAGATATCCGCAGTATTGCGCGCTGCAAAAGCTGAATTGAACCAATGTAAAAAGCCAGCCCGCGGCCTGAGCCGCAATGGGCTGGCTTTTGTTTAAGCAGATTGATAATCGCAGCAGATTTGCCGGTTCTGATATTCCAAACCTGGTGTCTGGTCAGTCTATGTCGACCGGGGCGATGTGCAGGTCTTCCTTTTCGAGCGGCAACAGAGGCAGCAGCATGATGCCGGGTGCGGCGCAGACCAGGGTGGCAGTGAAAAAGCCGGCATAGCCGGTTTTGCTCTGAATGAAACCGCTGGCGATTCCGGCTGCCATCGCGCCGAGAGCCATCAGACCTGTCGATATGGCGTAGTGCGCCGTCGGGTATTTTGAGCCCTGGGTGATGAACATCAGATAGACCATGTAGGCGGTGAAGCCAAAGCCGTAGCCGAACTGGTCGCAGCCAACGATCAGCGTGACCCAGCTTTTATCTGGTTGCACGGTAGCAGCCCAGATGTAGAGCAGATTCGGCACATTCATCGCCAGTACCATCGGCCACAACGAGCGTTTGATGCCATATTTCGCGACCACCATGCCGCCGACAATGCCGCCGACTGTCAGGGCAACCACGCCGACCACGCCGGTGATGAAGCCCACTTCAGAAGTGGTCAGGCCGAGGCCGCCCTTTTCTATCGTATCGATGATAAACGGGTTCGACATTTTGCTGACCATCGATTCGCCAAAACGGTAGAGCAGTATGAACCCGAGAATGATATGCAGTTTAGGCTGGGTAAAATACTCGGTAAAAGCTTCTTTGAATGGAAACGAGCCGCTGCCGCTGCTGTCTTGCTTCGGTCTGGGCATGGCGAGATAGCCGACCACCACAAAAAATAGATAAATACCGGCTGCGATCATGACAACCGTGCGCCAGGCTTCGGCAATGACGGCCCCGGGTGCAGATTCGAAAATTCCCGCCAGATAAATCAGCCCGCCATTGCAGAATACATTGGCAAGACGGTAGGCGGTGCTGCGAATACCGACAAAATAGGCCTGGTCTTCAGGCGACAGGGCCAGCAGATAGAAGCCGTCTGCCGCAATGTCATGAGTAGCCGAGAGAAATGCCAGTATTGTCAGTATTGCAAGGGTCGGCATGAGAAAGTTGCTGGTAGTGATGGTTAAGGCCGCCAGCAACATGGTGACCACTGCGCAGATCTGGGTGCCAACGATCCATTTGCGTTTGGTAGAAGTCGATTCTATCAATGGGCCCCACAACATTTTTATGGTCCAGGGCCAGGTAATCAGGCTGGTCCAGAGCCCGATTTCGGCGTTCGAGATGCCCATGCGCTTGAACATGGTCACTGATACTGTGCTGACGATAAAATAGGGGATTCCTTCGAGAAAGAAGAGCGCCGGCACGAACAGCCATGGATTGCCGCTGGTTCTGGCCTGAGCCTGGTTGGATTCGTTCATTTTGATCATTCCTGTCTAACGCAGATGCGGTAAATGATAAACCATATTTCACTTCAGGCGTGCAAAAAATAACACGGCATCCCAGGGCCTGACGACCTTGTTGCCGTTTCTGGCGATGATAGCCCTCATTTCAGCGAACAGACGCTCGCGCTTTTCGATTGCCAGCAGAATGTGATCTGAATAGGTCATGTGCAGGCTGAAGAACTCGTCAGCGGTAAACGTTTTCGACCAGGGAAAATGATGCACTGACATGTCGCGGAACAAGCCCGTCTGGGCAATCTGCTCCTGGCGCTCGGCGATTGTGGTATTGAAATCTTTCTTGAAACGTTTATCGGCGATTTCCGGAGCACAGCGCTGGTAAGCATCTTCAAGCTCTTTCCAGATCGGGTCGTCGGTATCTGGAAACATGTTCCAGAAGAGCGCCAGGCAGCCATCGGGCTTTAGAAGGCTGGCAGCCTTGGGGAAACCGGTTTCCGGGTTTACCCAGTGAAAGGCACTGCCGCTGTAAATGAGATTGAAATTGCGCCCGGCCGCATCCCAGTCTTCGAAATTGCCGCCTTCCAGGTGCAATTCCGCTGGCTGCCCCAGAGATTTCATGGCAACGTTGCGCAACTGCTCGCCCGGTTCGTTGCCGACAATGTTGTAGCCGCGGTTGATGAACAGGCGGGTTGCCTGCCCGGGGCCGACGCCGATTTCTAGCAGTTCGGCGCCAGGTTTCAGACAGGAGAGGCGTTCGATGCAGTCGCGCAGACTTTCCGGGTAACCGGGCCTGAAACGGTCGTATTCTTCGGCGACCTTATTGAAAGCCTCGGCGCGATCCCTTTTCAGATGCATGTTCAGTTCCATAAATTGCTCCACAGATTATGACTGTAACGATTATTGAAAATTTGCCTGTAGTTATTCGCCGGCATTGCGCGTATACTGCATTCTATCACATTGAACCTCCTGTGGTGCGCTCTCTTCTGGCCCGCAAATATTTCTGCCGTTCCGGAGATAAATCGATGCTGCGAATACTGCTTCTCTGCCTGATTTTCACCGCCACCAGCCTTTCTGGAAAAGATGCCGCACCGGTCGTCAATCTGTCGGGCCCGGATGACCGCGCCGAAGTCGAGCGCCTGATCGCCAGTGCCCGTGCTTTGCCGGTTCAGCGCCGGGTAGAATTTATCTCAAAATATCTGCTTGGCCGTCGCTATCACCCTGAAACAAAGGAAAGAATCAAAAAGCAGAGCTCAAAACCGGCCGAAAAGAAGGAAGCGACAAATGCAGAGCCGATTCCGGTCGAATTTTTGCGCACCAGCATGAGTTATCTCGACTGCATGACTTATGTCGAGCATGTTCTGGCCCTGGCTGCAAGTGACCGGCCTGAGTATTACGGAAGCTTTCTCTGCAGACTGATCGATATCATGTTCAATGCTGCGGAACAGCCTCTGATGAATCACCATCGCAATCACTTCACGTCTTTCTGGGGCGATATCAACGAAAGCAAGGGCTATCTCATCAACCTTGCCCGCAATCACCCGCAGGCTGTCCGCCGCGATCTAATACTGAACCAGGTGGGCGCCAACCGTACCTTTTATGTTGAAGACCGGTTCATGATCGCCACAAGCCCGCAGACCATGTGGTATTTTCCCGTCGAAACTGTATTGAAAACCCTGGTGCCGCTTGCTTCTGGTGACGTAGTCGCGATGGTTACCGACAAAGAAGGCCTAGATGTGACCCATATGGGCTTTTTAATCGAATATGGCGGTCGGCGCTGGCTGAGGCATGCTTCGCTCAAACTAAACCGTATCGTCGACCAGGATTTCGACCAGTATCTGCGCGATGGGAAACATATCAAAGGGGTAATGGCGTTCAGGCCGGTTCTGAAAGCTGCAATACCGGCAAAATGGCGCTTCGAGACAATGATGAATTCTGCCAGATAAAATGCAGCAGGAATTCTGCTGGCATGCATGACATAATGAGGAGCTTTCAGAACGGGATGACCGATTAGTCATTTAACGGGGTTTTAATAAGATCAGAAGCAAATATATGAACAAACTTAGATTTATCGAAGCTTTGATCGCTTGTTTCTTTTTGGCGGCTTTTGCGTTTCTTTTGTTGTCCGGTTCTATGGATGGACTTGAGGCAAAAACTCTGAACTGGCGTTTTTGCTTGCGCCCGCAGAAGGAGGTCAGGACTAATATCATTCTTGTTCTGATCACGGATGAATGTTTGACCCGACTTGGCACCTGGCCTTTATCGAGGGCATGGCACGCATTATTGGTCGACCGGATTGCATCAGCCGGAGCCAAAGCCGTAGCTTTTGACGTTGTCTTTGAAGACAACTCAACAAGCGATCTTGAAGGCGACCGAGCTTTTGTCAACAGTTGTCAAAAATTCGGTCATGTTGTATTCCCTCTCGTGTTGTCTACAGTTCAGGTGTTCAGCAATCCTGCCTCCGGTCCAATTCTGCTCGAAGAGGCGCGGCTTCCCTTCAATGATTTGGCTAATGCTGCAGCTGGATTCGGTTATGTTAACGTTGATTTTGAATTTCTGAACCCTGATGGGGTTATTCAAAAAGCTTTTATAGTTCACAATTTTGAGAATCGCTGGATTAGAAACTTTTCGCTTGCCATTGCTGATGAAGTAATAGGGAAAGAGATTGCCGGGTCAGATAAAGCCATCTCTGCTGTCGGCCCAAAAATTCCTTCGATCGAACTTCCTCCCTGGAAGCCGGGAAAAGATTCATGGCATGCTGGCACCGGAAAAGCCGTTTATGTCAATTATCCGGGCAAGGATTATAAAACGTTTTTTCGGGCGCATTCATTTTCAGATGTCGTTGAAGGGAAGATTGCTTCCGATGTTTTCCATGACGCCATTGTAATGGTCGGAGCAGTGGCTACTGGTCTTGGAGACTTGAAATTGACGCCTTATGGGTTGATGCCGGGTGTGGTTGTGCATGCCAGCCTGCTTGAGAATATTATTGCACAGAATTTTCTTACCTCTCCCGGAGTAAAAGGTCAAATTGCCATTATTGCCGGAATTTCAATATTTACTTTTCTCATTCTGTGTTGGGAAGAGATGTTTATTACGTCAACAATGGTTTTTGGTCTTTTCTTAAGCGGCTATGCAATATTCTGTCATCTGGTTTTCATCAGGCATAAACTGGTGCTGCCTATGACAGTTCCACTGGTCATGCCGGTTTGCCATTATGTTGTCGTCAGGTTTTTACAATTGATTGCCAATCTGAAGAGGGCAAATATCAATCTCAAAGACCAAAATCTGCTGCTTGATCAGAAAGTAAATGAACTCATGGTTTTGCACAACGCCGGAACCAGGTTTCCGGAAATTCTTGAAACGGCAATTCTGTCGCAGGAAATCATCGAAAAGTTCTGTGAGCTGTATGGCGCCGACGCCGGTCTTATTGTTTATTTTGATGCCAAAACCGGGTTGTTTCAGCCACTCGGCCAATCGACAGACAACCGAAGAGAAAATCTTCTGCTCGAACATCATGGCGAGCTTGCTGAAATTTTGCATACTGTTTTTTGTGAAAAAAGAGTCGTTAGAACACTTGATTCATCATTGTATTCTACGTATATACCGCTGCTATTGGGCAATTTGTGCTGGGGGGCCATCTGTCTTCACGAGTCTGAAGCATTGAGGAAGTCTTCTTACAGCGAATATTTCTGGACAACACTTCTGGGTATTTCCTGTACAGCTCTTGAAAACTCAAGAATGTATGAAATGGCACGTGAAGTATCGCTTGCCCGTCAGATACAGGCAAATTTTCTGCCCCAGAAGCCCCTGGAATTGAACGGTTATCGAGTCTTTGGAAAATCCAGGCCAGCTACCCAGCTCGGAGGCGATTATTTCGATTATTTTGTCATCGAAAATCGCTTTCTGGTTGTTCTAATTGCCGACGTAATGGGCCATGGGGTTCCAGCCGCACTTGGCATGACGATTGTAAAAACTTCGGTATTGCAGAGGGCAGCCGAGGGTTTTTCCATTGAAAGTCTGGTGAATAGTATCAATAATACTTTGTTGAATAGCCAGGAACGTAAATTGATGGTAACTGCTCAGTTTTTATTGATAGATACTGCCCGGCACAGTTGTGTGATTCATCATCGCGGCCATGTTTTTCCATTCCGCACCGGGCTCGACCGCCTGTGGTCACAACAGAAATGCGTGGTTGCTCCGCCATTGGGTGTAAAAAAGAATTCTGCCAGTCCAGGAACATCCGTTGATTTCAACAAGGGTGATCGATGGATGCTTTATACGGATGGTTTATACGAATCGCTGGATGCGGGTTTTGAAAACGAAATGAAGATTCAGGCTCTTCAAGATTACCTTGATTCGCGACCGCCACTTTCATTGGTAGAAGCCTGCAGTGACGTTCTCGATCATCATCCATCATACTTAAGCGGCAAGCCACAACCAGATGACTTCACCGTGGTAATGCTCGAACGTGATTCTGACGCAGCCTGCTGAGGCCTTTATAAAGTCTTGTCGGAACCGGCAAGCCTGGTTTTGCCAGTTAGAGCCAGTCTGTATGCAATTCGTCAGGACTGCTTTCAGGTTTTCATGTCGGCATCAATAGACAGTTGAATTTCTAAGCTGCATTAGATTGGCTCTTCCATGACTTTTGGGGCTTTGTGAAGCAGCACTGCTGGAAATGCCTGTAAATGAGCTGTTCTCGGCGTTATGCTTCACAATTTATCCCCACCTGCAATGAAAATTCAGACTTAGAATTGCTGAAATGCTGCTGATTATCTTGCACTTCTGTCTGGATGGTGATATTTTGATTGTGAAAAAGATATCAATTAGAGCTGGAATTACTGGCAAGAGAGCGTTGGAACGTGAACAATGAAATATGGGGCTCAGGCTGAATTTTAATTGCAGAATTCCTGCAAAATTTGTGTCACAAACATTGCCATTATTACGTAGTCTGCAGGTATAAGAGAAAAAATCATTGTGTTAAGCAAAGTCCGGGGTTTATAAATCGAAATGCTGTTGTTCCAAATTGGCGGCCTGAAAAAGTGGTGTAAGGGGGGGGCTGAATGAACTCCCGGGAGCATCTGGTTGAGTTCTCCCTTCTGGTAAAAACTCATCTCAATGGGGTTATCAGATATATCAGCTTTCTGATTCGAGGAAATGAGGATGCCAAGGATATTGCCCAGGAAGTCTTTTTAAAGGCCTGGCAGCAGTTTGATCCCGCACTGAAAAGTTCGTTCAGGCCATGGATAATGACCTTAGCCCGCAACCTGGTTATTGATCGCTTCAGACGCCGCGTTCCTCTTATTCAATGCGCCGGAGCAGATATCGAAAACGCAGCTTCCAGTTCATCTGGAAACGAAAAGGGTTCGGATAGCGAAGCTGATTTTTGTCCGGAAGGTTTGCCGGCATTTGCAAGACTGCCTGTTTCTCAAAGAGAAATAGTGTTCATGAGATATGTCGAACAGATTCCCTATGTTGAAATCAGTCGGATCACGGGAAAGTCTGAAGAAGCTTTGCGGAAGATAGTTTCAAGGGCTGTTTCGACTATCAGGAAGGAGGTGGCCAATGAATCTATGCAACAAGGTAAATGAATTTCTTGAGAAAGACCCACCGCCTGATTTAACTAAAATTCCTGATTCTCTTGCTGACCATGTCAAAGTCTGCCCTGTGTGCGCCAGAACTCTGGGGTATTTTCGCGATCTCGCCAAAGATGACAATCTGCGGCCACTGTCCTTAGCTGAAACAGGAGAATTTATGAAACAATTTCAAAAAAATGCTCTCGCAAATTCTCGAGAAACGATATCTGGCATGAGTTCTAATGAAACAGCTTTTTCCTGGCTAAGCATCAAATGGGCACTGGTTATAGTGATGATTATGACACTTTTTGCGGGAGTATGGTTGTTCAGGCAGAATCAGCCTGTTTTTTTAAAGGGTGGGGAGGAAAAGGCATTTGGGGTCATTAAAGGTAAATGTTCCATTCCCGCTTCGCCGGGTTCTACTGGTGTTTCAAGCATGCATGGAGAAATCCAGCTGACCAGGGAGACTGAAATGGCCATTTCTGAGAATTCTGATTCTGTTGAGATAAATTATAATAACGGCGGAAAGGTTTTTTTGACCGGCGTTGCCCAGATGAAAGTGCTGAAAGATGGTCTGAATGTTGAAACCGGAAAATTCAACGCCCGGTTCAAGAATCTGGCAGGAACTATGAAAGTTCGTGTTCCATGTGCAGTTTTGGCCATACGTGGTACTGAGATAGCGTTCGACATTCAACCACCAGATGCAAGGATTACTTTGATTGAAGGAGCGGTTGATCTGATTCCGAATGATACCTCATTGCCGACGAAGAGACTTGAAAAAGGCAGACAGGTGCTGCTTACCAACAACGTCTGGACTTTTGACAGTTCTGAATTGCGTGAAACACCGAAAGAAACCCCAGTTGAAAATAATGGTGGCGGTATGCAGGGCCAGCATGAAAACGGCAGCGATGAAACTGGTTCGCAATCTAACGAAAGTGACGGCTGGAACACTGAGCCCAAAAACTCAGAAGGTAGTTCTTCCTCCAATTCAACAACCGGCTCTGAATCTGAAAAAACAGGGTATATCGGAAGAGAGGGTTTCCGCGGCAACTGAATAGTGTTGCCTGAAATTTACTTATTAATGGACAAATTCATGATGATAAGGAAAGGCGTAGAAAAATTGGCTGACTCGACAAAAATGCATGGTCAATGCCGGTTTTCACGCAATGGATTCATATTGCCACTGGTTTTTGGAGCGGTAGCAGTTTTGACTCTTTTCTTTTTTATCATGAGTTTTCTTTCGAGTGGCCAGACTCAGACGGCAACCCACTTCATCGATTCAGCACGTTCGCTTTCCATGGCAAAGGCAGGCGCAGAATGGGCCCTGGCAAAATATGCCAGCGGATCTTATGAATGCGATCCAGTCTGTGACGCTCTATTTGGCAATTCGTTACAAGGTGGGGACTTCACTCTTCATCCTGAAGAACTGGAAAAATATGTCCAGGATGAATTGAACGGCAGACTTGAGGTGAAGATGCGGATATA
This sequence comes from uncultured bacterium, assembly GCA_964585025.1. Lineage (GTDB taxonomy): Bacteria > Muiribacteriota > Ozemobacteria > Ozemobacterales > Ozemobacteraceae > Rifleibacterium. Next base: position 16,702 of record CAZPCO010000028.1, read on the forward strand.
TGACCTTGCGGTTCTGCCGATTCCGGAAAAACTGAAAGGTTTTGCACAAGATCCGGTCGAGAAGTCTGGAGCGATAGAGTTTACGGCAATTGCGACAATTGGCAAAGCCAGCCGCAAAGTTCGCATCAGAAAAGGGTTTAAGGTTTTCATGGCGGTACATCCTGTTTTGTCAAAATTTACCTTTTTTATTCGAGACCGACTGATGAACCAGGACATCAATGTTCTCGAACGAAAATCCGCAAGTTTTGGTTTTGATAATGGCTCGCCAATTGTTCTGAATAACCAGGGGTTTGACGAATCAGGAACTAACCTGTCTTATAAAGTTATCAAACCAAGCAATCAGGAATTTGATCTATCACTGGTTACCAAAGATGGTTTCGCAAAACTGGTTCATAATTCTGGCTGGGTGTTTCTGAATTCGAAGGGCCCTTTACCATGGATTATCAATCTGTCAGGTAGTGGCGCTTACGCCGAATTTGACGACCGATTGCTGCTTCGCGTTGGCATGATAAGAAGAGAAGACCTGGAAGCCCTTCTTGTCAAGGAACATTCAACAGGGGAAGTCATTAAAGCTCTTTACGAAAAATTTCAGGGCATGAAGACTGACTATGAAACGCGGAACGAGAATGGCGATGTTCTGAACAAACCGTGCGATATTCTGCATTTGCGCTATCTGTTTCCAGATACCCCACCCAAAGCTTCTTTGATCAGGCTCTTCGGTACTGGAACGAAATTCTCGCCGACACTGGTGTTTG
>CAZPCO010000029.1:0-11830 GCA_964585025.1 uncultured bacterium
ACCGGTTTCAATAAGTCTGCCGGCCGAAGGAGTGAACATCTTGGCAGCATAGAGCGCCTGTCTGACAAATGTTTCGCGCCATTGCCCATCATACCAGTTCTGCAGGGTAACACGGGATGCCATGAATAGCATCAGTATGACCAGCGCAGAACCGCCCAGCAGAGAATGCTGCAGATTGGAGGCATGGTGGCGGCGAACAAACCAGGCTGCGGCAAGAGCAAGCATGATCAGAGAGAAAATCAGGGTATTTCTGAAGCGGACATGCGACACCCGGGCCTCTTCAGCAGCGCGGAAAAAACCGACCCGAAGAACGACCTTGCGGCCATTCCCGGTGATGATCGGCATAACAGCTTCAACAAGCGAGGTGGTGCGCGAAGTATCCTTGAATGGGATCAGCATGAAATGTGAAGACTTCAGAGCTTCTTCTTCAATTTTCTCGAGAACGCCGACCGGCATGGCATAATTTTCCGAGCGGGCGAGAAGAGCGCCGTCGGCCTGTTGAACCGCAGCGTAGGCAATCGCTTCTTCGGCCAGCAGATTGGAAAGGCGCGGCGAAAGATCGATGCGCCTTTCGAGTGAATCAGCGATTTCGCGAGCCAGCATCTTAACCAGCATGACACGCCGGTTTTCGAACCTGGCTTCGACTTCTTCAATGTCAGAAACCGTGAAATAGTAGGCAAAACTTGCCAACGAAAGGATCACGAAAAAAATCAGCACTCTCTCGAGCAGTCTGGAATCACGGAAAATGGTCATAGTTATTTCTGCCGGTTCTCACGCATGGTCATGCGTATAAAATGGGCGGCTATCTTCGGATCGAACTGCGAGCCACTGCAGCGTTCGATTTCTTTAAGAGCTTCTTCGATACTCATGGCCTTTCGGTAAGGCCGATCGGTAGTCATCGCATCAAAGGTATCCACCACGCTGACGATTCTGGCCAGCAAGGGAATTGCTTCCCCTTTCAGGCCTTCCGGATAGCCCTTGCCATCATATCTTTCATGATGGTATCTGATGATCGGAACGATCGTTTCAAGAAACTCGACCTTGCCAAGAATGTGCAGGCCAAGATCGGGATGCGATTTGATGATCTCAAACTCTTCGTCGTTCAACCGGCCGGGCTTGTTGAGAATTTCTTCGGGAATACCGATTTTGCCGATGTCATGCAGAAGGCCGCCAAGCTTGATCTTTTCGACTTCTTCGGGGGGGAGGCCATATTCGTTAGCCAGCCGTATCGAAAGCTCGGTCACCCTTTCGGAATGCCCGCGGGTATAACTGTCTTTGGCGTCAATTGCGCTGGTCAGAGCTGAAAGCGTGTCGATATAAGCTCTCTGCAGATTGTTGAAGAGATCGGCATTTTGAATTACAAAGCCCACCTGGCTGCCCAGAATCTTCAACAGATCGAGATCTTCAGGCCGATAGGAAAAATTGCCGCGCTTGTTTGCGACCTGCATGATGCCAAGCAGCTTATCGCGGGGTTTCAGCGGCATGACGATCGTATCGCGCAGGATCAGATCAGGTATCTTGTGCATTTCGCACAGCTTGAATTCGCTGGCTTCAAGGTTGGTAATCAAACGGAATTTTTCTTCGCGGCGCACAGTCTTGATCAGGTCAGTGAAACCATCTTCGGAGCCTGGCGCGAAAACCCGGTCGCCACCGCTGGTCAGCAGACGGAAAAAATATGGCTGCTGGTCGTTTTCTCTGATGAGAAAAAGGCTGGCAACATCGCTCTCAGTGCCGTCGCTGGCAATCGCGAGAAACTTGTCGACCAGTGACTGCAGATCGATATTGGATACAATTTCCTTGCCGAGAATGAAAACATTGCTGAGCACAAGAAGACGCTTGAACATGCGCTCGTAAAGAATGGCGCTCTCAAGCGAAGCCGCTGCCTGAGATGCCAGAATCGGCAGAATTTCGCAAATGTTGTCAGGTGCATTGGAAGTAAGTTTGAGGCCTATCAGGCCGAGAATGCGATGTCGACGCACCAGCGGCAGCAAAATGAAATCCTCGATGGTGATTATCGGCGCTTCTGATTCCTGCCAGCGCGGGTATTCAGCCCTGAACTGCGCCCGGATCTTTTCCATTTTTTCTTCGAGGATAACGTTGCTGATGCGTACATCAAGTTCGGAAGGGTCTTTTCCGGCAAGTGAAAAAAACGATGATTCAGCCTTGCACAAGATCAGCGCCTTCTTCAAAATGGCGCGCAGCAGCGAATCGAGCTCGATAAAAAAGCCGGTTTCGTCGAGAGTGAGAAGTTCCTGGATCTGACGTTTCAGGATTTCATTCTCACGCTGCAAAGACTCTTTATTACAGCTTCCGCCAGCAGGGTTCATCCATGAGATATCAAACATAACGCCGATTTTACCATGTCAGGGCGATTATTACAATCATTCTTCTGTAAGGATACGGCCTTCGATACTCAGACTGACCGGACCCGATGCCGTCAGACGCGAAATATAGTCTTTGACCACATCACGCTGCTGCCGGCCTGGTCTGACGATACTGCCGCGCTGAAACGGCAGAAAATTATCGCCGCCATCGGCAAGAAAATTATTGGTGGCAACCATGTACAGCCTGTTGGGATCAATTTCGGCTTCACCAACCAGAGCTGATTTCAGATGGTAATCTTCAGAATTTTTGTGTTTGAAGGCATAGCGCATTCCGGACACCTGCAGAACTCCACGCTGGCGGCTTGCCGAAAGTTTCAGCAGATCGAGCAGATCACTTCCCTTGAGGGTCATCTGAACCATCTGATTATCGAAAGGCATTACCGTGTACAGATCACCAAGCGTGAAATCTCCGGCCTGAATATTACCCTGAATTCCGCCACTGTTCTGGATAGCAATTTCCGCACCGGTTTCGGAACGCATAGCATCGGTAATCAGGTTGCCGATACAGCATTCAGAATAATACGATTTGTTATAATCAGCGGCAAAAGTGCCAATCAGGCTATCTCGCAGGTTTCGGGTTTCGCGGGTCGCCAGTTCAACCAGAGCCGCCACATCAGGATCAGGAGTGATCTCTGCATTGTCAACAGAAATGCGACGGCCGGCGACTTTCGCAATCCGTACAGGAGGCGGAGTAATTTCAAGATCGAGAACATCGATTTCCTTGGTCTGATTGTAACCGCTGACTGTGGTGACTACCACACCATCTTTTATGAGAGGCGGCGGTGCCTCGATATCGAAATCAAGAAGAACGCAGATATCCGGGACTGCCGAAGCGATCGCTCGCCATTCAGGCAGAGTGATACGGTCGCGGCTGTATTGGGTCAGCAGCACCACAAGGTCGACTCCGGCTTTGCGCAGAGCTGTGACCCGCAGACGCAGTGAATCGTCAGGCACTGCAAATTCGAGGCCCTCAACATTAGAACGGGCGGTCAGGTTGGGGGTTGCCGGCGGGGTAATGCCAAGAACGCCTACTTTTAAACCCATGCCTGGATTGAGAATATGTTCAGGAGAAAGATAAGTCGGAACCCGGCCGCTGCCGTTTTCGGTCACATTCGAGCTGACGAAGGCGAATTCTGCTTCATCGGCCAGTTCAGCCAGGCGCCTGCTGCCATAGGTGAATTCAATATTGCTGACGAGCATCGCCTCGATGCCAAGGGCATTCATTATTTTTATTATTGTCGAACCCCGGGTAAAATATGAATCAGCGGTGCCGGAAATTTCTGTACCGAGCGAAAAAACGTTGTAAGGCTCGCCGGAAAAAGATGCGACGGTTTCTTTGATGACCGCAGCCTGGCCGGCGGCTCCGCCCATTCTGCGACCCTGATATGGTTCGAATCTGGCTTTGAATGGTTGAATGCGGCCGCGGCCCATTCCGGTCAAGACCAGATGATACATTCGATTCTGGCCCGGGTATGCGAGCCAGAGAATTGTGACAATCAGGGAAATTATCGAAGCGACGAGAAATATCTGCCCGAAGCGAAGTTTCATTGCCTTCTCCTGCATCTAATTTTATGGCCGGCAGGCAGCAAAGGCAATGAATTTTTTGCATTAAAAAAGGGCCGCTCCATAGGGAGCGACCCTTTTGATTTCTCAGGCTTAGAAGCCGTCGATTTCGCTAAGTCTCTTTTCGTAGACAGCCTGTTCAGATTTTTCAGCCACGTGACCGGCACCGTGTTTGATGCCTTCTTTTACCTGGGTGACTACGTCTCTGATCAGCTTGCGGCTTTCAGGATCGAAATCTTTCATCTTATAGGTGAAGAAGCTGAAATACTGACCGGCGTTGCCTTTGTTCTGCTGCAGATCCCAGACGATTACCTTGACCAGCAGGCGAGCATTGGCTTCGCGGCTTTCATAGGTGGAATTCAGATTGCTCTGAACATCCATCGAATAATTCATACCGGGCTGGGCAGCCTTTTTGAAGGTGGTGATGTCGCCGGACTGTTTGACGATATCATTCATCAGCATACCCATGGTTCTAAGAGAAATCTGAACATCCTGTTTCGGATCGGCCTGACCTGACTGGCCAGCCTGACCGGCCTGACCTGCCTGACCGGCGTCATCAGACTGTTCGCTCTGTGAACCCTGACCTGCCTGACCTGCTTCGTCACCGGGCTGTTCGGGTGCTGGCTGTTCGTCACCGGGCTGTTCGGGAGCGGGTTGTTCGTCGCCGGGCTGTTCAGGAGCTGGCTGTTCGTCACCGGGCTGCTCGGGAGCAGGCTGTTCAGTTCCTGGAACCGGAGCGGGATTATCGCCTTCGGGCAGTTCGGGAAGAACCGGATCTTCAGGAGCCGGACTCGGAGCGGGCTGTTCAGTTTCGCTACCGGGCATCGGAGCTGGTTCAGTCGGAGATGGTTCAGGAGCCGGCTGGCCAGATGCTGGATCTGAAGGAGTCTGACCGGAATCACCACCGGGGAGACCTGGTTCATCGCCTACTGGAGGCAACGGGTCTTCGGTCTGACCGGGGTTATTGCCCTGACCGGGGTTGTTGCCCTGGCCCGGATGATTGTTGCCCGGTTTGCATTCGAGTTTTCTCCAGTGACCCTTGATCCATTTACCATTCTTGTCATAATGGCCACATACCCAGACGCGGTTCTTGCAGCCGAAAACTTTCTTCTTCAGCCAGACGCCGCTGTCTTTCACAGCATTGTTGATCTTGGCGCCGGCGACCTTGATGGCCTTACCGGTTTTGATGGCGGCATTTTTGATAGCTTTGCCGGTCTTTTTAACGGCAGTTTTGATAGCCTTGCCGGTTTTCTGAGCAGCTGCTTTGACTGCCTTGGCAGCCTTCTGAGTTGCCTTCTTGATTGCATGTCCGATTTTGCAGAAAAAGCCGACTTTCTTTTTACCGGAATGTTCGTAGCCTTTTCCGGCGCTAACTTCAGCCGCAAACAACATGCAGAACACAGTTACAAGAGCTATTAATCTTGTCCAGGTCTTTGACATCTGTTCATGCCCTCCATCATAAAATAATAAATAAATTATACCCATCGTTCCCGATTTACGCAAGAGGTGTACCACGGGCAAATTTCTGTACAAATACAGCTTAGCTGAATCGACCGCTAATTTCAAACAAATTTTCAGCAGTTGACTGCCGAAAATCAGGCAGACATTTCTCTGATGGCTTCCTCGGCAGTAATAAAGCGTCCGGCATAGAGAAACACGCCCACCATCTCAAGCACTTTGGCCGCCATCTCATTCAGACAGCAGAATGCCAGTTCACCCTCTCTCTCGTCGACAATTTTTTCGGTCATGGTCAAAAGCGCTGCAACAGCAGGACTTTCCAGCATCGTAACTCCCGAAAAATCGAAAAGAAAGAACCGGCAACCTTCTGCAATTCCTTTGTCGACTTCAGGTGCCAGAACTTCGGTCAGCCCTGTAGTCAAAAAGCCCGCAAACTCAATGATCCAGATGTTTTCGACCTTACGACATGCAAGCGTATATCTTTGCCTGTTCAAATGGTTCACCTTCAAAATTTAAAGATTTTTCCGAGATTTTTCAGTTCTTTGCCAACTTCCTTGATCTTGTTCTCGATTTTTTTCTGAGGAGTCTGCGGCTGAGTCTGCTGGGTTGCGGTAGCGGTCTGCGCTGATGGGTCAGAAGGCAGATTCTGTACATTGCCGGCTGGCACAGTCGTCGCAGAAGAGGCAGTCTGGTTTTGTGCATCCCCAGTCTTTACACCGAAAATTTTACCCAGGGCCTTCTCTGCTTCATTTTGCACGGTCTCTTTGACCCGGCGTTCCGCAACATCCTTTAACATGCGGTCAAGCGGCAGACCGACCGACGGCGACATAAACGAACCCTTGAGCGTGACCGGAATATCAAGTGCTGCAGCATTTCCGACCAGTTGCCGCAGGATATCACTCTGCTGACAAGTTTCTCTGTTGATCTGTATCTGGGCCTCACCATCGAGAGTTGCATCGAGCCCGACTGAACCGACGAAGGTGACTTTGCCGGCTTTCGATTTGCCAACGGTGTTTTTTGAACTGATTCGCCCGCCCGTAATGAGATAATCACCAGCGACGTTCTCGATCGGACCAGAGGCGAGCTGCGGCGTGCCAAGCTGCTGACTCAGCTGTTTAACGAAAGGCGGTGAATTATAGAAACCCTTCTGCATCGCCAGACTGGCTTTGCCATTCATACTGACCAGCCCGGTAGTATTGCCGCTGGCCGTAAAAGTGCCGTCAATTCCGCCCTGCAGGGCATCCTTGTAGTTAGTATTTTCTGCAAGAAACTGCTCGGTCATCAGATCGTCGATTCTGGTGTCGAATTCAAAGGCAATTGGATCCTTGTCGAGATGTACCTTGCCGTTGGCAGAAACCTTGCCACTGAAAAGCTCCATACTGGCAGAACTTACGTTCAGCTGTTTTTCGAAATATACGGCCCGGGCCAGTAGATTTTTGAAGGGAAATTTGAACATATCCCCCTTTTCGCTGACCGGGGCAGAAAAAATCCCGGCAGGTACCGAGGCAACCCCTTCAACCTTGATTTTTGCTACTTCGCCGCTTATCGAACCGGCACCGGTACCTCGCCCTTCCACTTTATACCCGGTGTCTTTGAGAAAGAAGCTGCCGGTATCGGTGACATCGAGCGGGTCGACGACAAATTTGAAGTCGGTGATGAATTTCGCCCAATTCTTCATCGAGCCGGTTACGACAACTTTTGAACTGCCCCAGGCAGCTGCCAGTCCGGTTGTATCCAGCCCGGCATTGCTGAAGCTGATCGGACCGCCGATATTTTCGAGCGGGCGCAATACGGCCGGATGACTGAATCTGCATTCTTTGAGAACTGCGTCACCTTTGAGAACAGGAGCTGCTGCCGGGCCGGTCAGACTGACGTTCAAATCAGCGCGTCCAGCAAAATCAAGGTCGTCGGACATTTCATGAAAATTAACTTTCAAAAACCGCCGAATAGCAGCCAGATCAGCGCCGGAAACCGTAGCTTTAGCGTCTGCAACCGGCTTTTTGAAATTCTTTAAGCTGCCGCTGATTGAAAGTTTGCCGCCCAGCAATTCTGCCGACAGGTTTTCAAGTTCCAGATTATCAATATCGGCGGCCGCTGCGCCATTGAGGCCATCGACAACCAGGCCGCGGTCAGAAAAGTCGGCATGAACATTCCGGAATTCGATACGCCCTTTTGGTTTTGGGTCAGATACGGAACCACCGACTTTCATATCGAGATTCAGATCACCCTTGAACTGACCATCACGCACAGGAATCTTAAAAAGACCGGCTCCGAGTCTGGAAAACTCATCGACCTTCAGATTACCTGCCGCAGTCAGATCGAATCCCAGATCTTTGGCATTCTTAATATTGCCGCTGATTTTAACCGAAGCGCCAACACCGTTCACTTCGAGGCTTTCGATCTTGATCAGCCCTGCAGCCGGACCGATCGAGTCAAAATGAACGCGCAGCCTCTCGACCGTAGCCTGAGCAGAGGTCTGCTGTTCTTTGACTTTGATCTGCTCGGAATTGAGAGTTCCGTCAACTCGGAAACCTTTCGCATCATACGCGAGCTTGCCGCTGAAGGCAGCTTTGCCGCCAGGAATAATACGCTTCTGTTCAGCAGTCAACTTGCCGGACACAAGTTTATAAATACTTTCAAGATTCACTTCTGCCGCTATTTCACCGTTGAAAGCAACCGGATCGGTTACAAGACTGCCGGAAGGCATTTTGAGAAGTGTATCGCCCATTCTGGCTTCGAATTCGGAGAAACTGATCTTGCCATCATCATAGCTGATATTGCCGCGATCCAGATTGACCTTTTCGGGCAACTCCTTCGCCTTGACCTCGATCTTTTGAGGATTGACTGTTACCGCAAGCTTTTTTACGGCACCTTCGGAAAGAACCACATCAACCGCTGTCGAAATACGCCCACCGTTCAAAGCCAGACCATGTTCAGCCGGCACGAAACCTTTGGCCATAGGCCAGAGATCATTGACTTCCATCGCGGCAAGTTTAAAACTCGCCTCGGCGTCGAGTGGCGAAAATCTGCTGATGACGAATTTCCCATCGGCCTGAAAACCTGGATCTGCCTTGATCTGACATGTTTCCACGCCCAGACTGCCATCGCTGACATTATATTTTACCGAAGCCTTGAGTTCGGCCCCCTTGATAAAATCAGCATGCTTTCGATATTTTTCTGGTATGAGCCTCTTCAGCTCGGCAATATTCTCTGATTTGACCGTCATATCGGCAACAATGTTCGCAGGCCAGTAAATTTTGCCTTCGACAGAAAGTCTGGCTCTACCGGTCAGAACGGCATCCACACTGAAAGGAACTGATGTAGACAGCATTGACCGGTTCAATCCGGCGCTGTTGACAATCAATTCATGAGATTGATCGGAAGTCCGGTCGTTTATGGAAAATCTCAGCCCATTGAGGTCGACACTGTTGAATGGAAACTTTATCGCGGCGAGATCCAGACTGGTGCTGGCAGAAGTAGCCACAACCGCTCCGGACTTACCGACCGGCTTCCTGAATTCGACATCGGTTGCAGCCGAAGCCACTGTCAGAGCATCGATAAGCAGTTCTCCACCGAATGCGGCCATCAGGTCGGGGCGGATCTTTATCTGCGCGATCCTCGCATCGAGCTTCATATCGACGGTATCGGTGGCTACAGTGACGTTATTGATCTCGATACCCGGAAAGACGACAGCAATGGTTTCGAATTTGACATCCATGTTAATTGCGCTGCTGACTCTTTCCATCACCATCTTTTCGAGCTGACTGTCGGTTGTAAGTCGGTGATATACATAATAGACAGCAATTCCGGCTGAGAGAACCATCAGACCGACAAAAACCGCAAGCACCTTGAAATAAAAAAACAGGCCCCGCGAGGGTCTGACTGGTCGATTTTCATTATCACTCATCTGTATGCCTCCAAAGCTCAAACCACGCCGATTCCGGCGGCTGTTATCATTCGGCATTCATATGCCTGCCAAGCTCTTTGCGATAACTTTATCACATCTGCAGACAAATTGGTACAGGCATTTATTCATGAAAACGTCAGCCATTGCAAGAATACTTCGAAATATCCCCTGCAATGCCGATACAAGTTCCAATATACAGTTTTTTTTCGGAGGCGGCATGCGGCCAGAAACAGTGAAAAAAGGTTTGCGCAGGCAGGGCAATCTGCTCTATTCCGCAATCCTGTTATCCATAATGGTATTTCTCAATGGATGCACCGGCAAAGGTGATCTCAGATTCAACCCGGCACCTGACGGCAGCGAATTTGCCATTTCAGGCAAGCTCAATCTGCCGGAAATCGTCGAAACCGGCCTTGCAGGGTCGATTCGCGCCGAACTCGGCAAGATCGGCGATTTTTCGACCTTCACTGTCAGCGCCGGAGAAATCACTGTTCAGGTTGCCAAAGACGGCAGTTTCAGCCTCAAGGAAGTGCCATTTTCGCAAACCATGGTTCTGCGTGCCGTGTCTGGCAAAATTGCAATGCTGCGACGGGTAACCGAAGACGACCTGTTTTATTCTGACCTCAGCAACCTGACGATAAATCTGCAGACGACGGCCGAAGCTCTGGTTTATCAGCAGGGACTTCTTCTCGACAAAAACCTGACTCCGGCAGACATCCGGGCGCGCGAATATGAAGCCCAGGTCGCCAGCATAACGACAGCCATCAAGCTCATGCTGCAACTACCGGCTACCGCCATCAGCAAAACCGTTCTCGACCTTCCGGCGGTGACGACTCCGGCTAAGAATGCTGCAGCCAGCGTTCTCGAACGCGAGATCGTTCTCAAGGATGCCAACAGTATCCTCAGACACACCCTGATGCGCAAGGATCTCGATCTGCTCAAAGTCTATATTTCGCCATCGTTTGGAAACGACTGGGACTCAACCTCAGACTGGAACGACGCTATTGAGCATTTTACCGGGCTGTTCAAGGAGTTTTCCTTCGATGAAATCACCTGGAGGGTTGTCGACAGTGAATTTCTGCCTGACAGCAAGGCGAGAATCCGCACCGAGGTCAAAATCAAGCTTCGCGATCTGATATCAGAGCAGGTTGTCAGGGAGAAGACCTATAACTTCGATGCCATCTGGCGTCTCGAAGGAACATTCTGGAAAGTCTTCAGAAACATGCCCTATCGCGACTCGCATCCGACCCAGATCGGCGCCGATGCACGCTGGGGCGAAATCGCGGCGGCTCACAGCGAACTGCAGGCGGCGCTGGCAGTAGAAAACATGGCAGTATTTTCCAACCGGATCTCGAATGTTTTCGGTAACGACTTCGACGTGACCAGCACGAAAAACGACCTGCTGGTGACCGCTCAAAGTCGCTTCAACGCCATGGATGTAAAGATTGCCGAATATGTCATCGACTCGGTCGACTTTCATGGTACCGATCAGGCAAGCGTTAAATGTCACGCCACCATCAGGGTGATCAACCTGATTCCCGGGGTCGATATCGATTCGGGCAATGTTGCAGCTCTTGTTGAATGGCGCAAGGAAGACGGCATCTGGAAGATTTCCCGCAATCTGCCTTATAGATTCAGCCACAAAACCACTTCTAATTGAGTAAAAATAAAAAACCCCGGCAATACATGCGATTGCCGGGGTTCTTTATATACGCTGAAAAGCTGCCTATTTTTGAATGGCCTTGAGTCGATCAGCCACAGTCTGGTTTTTCGGTGACATTTCACGGGCCTTTTTGAGAAGCATTATGGCCTTTTTCGGGTCGGAACCCTTGAAGGCATCCGCCAGCTTGATCAAAACTTCGACATGATCAGCAGAATAGCTGGAAAGAATTTTCGCATCCTTCATGACATCGCGGGCACGTGCAAGAGTCATATCGTTGACCAGCGCAGGGTCGGCCCTGCGGATAAACTGAATTTCCTCGTCAGTGTCTTCCTGATCTGCGTCGTATTCTTTGGAAACGACGAGACACGCGAGAGCCTTTTCAAGTTCGCGGCGTTCTACCAGAACAAATGCGAGACCACGAAGGGCAGCGGCAAAATCTTCAGCGTTATCTGCCAGTTCAAGAGCCTTTTCATAGGCAATCTGGGCTCCGACTATATCAGGGCCGCTGTTCTTGCGCAGAAACATGAAGCCACGTTCGGCATAGAAAGCTGAACGAACCGGGTTCCAGAAAATTGCCTTCTGCATATTCGTCAGGGCTTCTTCATGTCTGTTTTCCTGGAAGTCGAGAATAGCCAGAAAATAGAAACCGTCGGAAACGGGTTGATCGATCCACTCAACTGAACGTCTGCTGCCGGAACGTTCTTCATAAAGATCAAAAAGTTCCTTTTCCATGGCAGAATGGAAACTCTTGTGAACCTTCTGATCAGTATCCTGATACTTTTCATGGCCAAAAACCATTTCGTTGGCCACATCTCTGGCTTCCTTGGGATTGCCGCTCTTCATGCGTTCCATAAAAAC
>CAZPCO010000029.1:11840-17331 GCA_964585025.1 uncultured bacterium
CATCATCTGATTGGTCAGAACGATCGGGTCCACTTTGGCTGTCTGCGAGGCAACCTGGACGGTTACAACTCTTGCTGTAGAGGCGGGTTTGACTGCCTGCCCGGCATTCGATGCCGAAGCCGAACCCTGAGTGGGGTTCGCAGGCTGCTGCGCGCTGAGGTTACCGGTCAGCATCATTGCGGTCAGAATGCAGACGGGCAGAATTTTTCTCGTCATATGATGATTTCCTTTACATGAATCAGATAGCATCGCGAAATATACCGCTTTCCCCGTTCAATTGCAACCACCTGCCGGTGCCGGAAATTTATCTGGCAACCGCCGGAATTTGGTCAAATTTCGGCATTGGTTTTCCTGAAGCCGGTGGTAGAGGGACTTGTATAGATGGCATAGATTTTGCTCAATTTCTGTCCTTGTTCTCACTTTTTTTAAGAAGGTGGCCCATGTTGCGAAAAACCGTTCTGATTGTTCTTTTTACCCTCGCATCCCTGACCCTTCATGCCTTCGATGGCGCAGATTTTACCAGCGCTTTAGGCGAACTCTCCGAAGGTATTTCCCAGACAGCTTATTCGATAAGCGAACGTGCCGGCAGTGCTGAGCGCGAAGCTTATTCAGCCGCCGCCGACCGCGCTGATCGCGCCGAAAAGCGCATCAGAGACATACTTGCTTCACTCAACAGCAGCGCCGACTTTGCCGCTGCGGAAAAGGCCCTCGCAGACTTTGCCGCCGCCGGCGATCTCAATGCCCACACTGTAGCGGTAGTTGAAAAGTTGCTGCAGCAGCGTGCCGCCTTCGTCAACAACACCGTTTCCGAAGCAACTGCCGTCAGCATCAGCACCAGTGGCCGCGCCGCAAGCGAAGCCAGCAAACTTCTCAACAGCAGACAGCGCCGCATGATTATGGTCGATGTTCCGGTCGTCGAAGCAGTGATTTCTCTTGAAGATACCAAACAGAACCGCAGACTCGACAATCTCAAAGAGATTTTCAAGCGCCATGGCTGCCGCATTCTTTCGGAAAATACCAACGAAGGCAGCGACAACCCGGTTCACGGTTTTTACTTCTCAGGAAAGAAATACGTTGTCGATGCACTGCTCGGCCACTTCGGCGGCGATGTCGTTCAGAGCGATCTCAAAGCCTATGTTAAAATTACCGCCGGTGGTTTCTGGTCAGGCAAGAAGAGCGTTGAATTCGTGATCGCTCCCAAAAGCGGCAGCAGCGTCATGGGGGAACTCTCCTGGTATAAATCCGTCATCGAAAAAGACCCGATCGCCTATCTCGCCGAACACAACTACAGTGAACTGGCTCCTCTCGGCTCTCTTGAAAACGTTGCCGGAGAAAGCAAACTGCAGCTGAAGAATGTAGTTGCCGAGATCCGCGTCACTTCGAAAAACGGCAATGCCCTCAATGCCGTTTACACCAGCAGTTCCGAACTCGGCGATCTTTATGTGAGCGCCCGCTGAAAGCAAAAATGGGAGAAACAAAAATGAAATACAACCGACTTCTGACTGGTATTTTCGCTGGTGGTATCGCTCTCAGTTCATTTGTCGCACAGGCTGCCGAAGAAAAGGATATCGCCGAACTCGAAAAGCAACTGATTCAGGCTGAAACCCAGCTTCTCGTTCCCGAACTTCGCCTCGACCAGCTGCAGAAAGACCGCTCCAAATACGATGGCGCCAGCGGCTGGTTCCAGGGCAGCAAGAAGAAAGCCCTCGACGCCGAAATAGCCAAGAACCAGACGCTTGTCGACCAGCAGTATGATCAGGTCCGCAGCGTTGCCGAACAGGTTCAGAAAATGGTCTTTTCGGTCGCTCAAACATTCGAGAAGCATGGCCAGTTCAGCAAGGCAATTGAATATTACCTCAAAGTCGAAAACCGCAACGATGCAGTCAGAGGGCGTATAGCTGCCTGTTACAAAGCATCTGCCGATTATCAGCAGGCGGTCAAATGGCTTCTCGAAATGCAGCGAACCGACAACGTGCTGCTTGAAGTCGTCGATTGTTACAAACTTGACGGCAGCATGAAGGAAGCCGTCTACTGGCTGTTCGAAATTCTCAGCCCCTGGTCAGAAAACAGTGCTGAACTTGCTGCTCTCGACCTCATCGAAAAATACGATTACCCGCAGCGCAAAATCGATTACCCCGATTTCTTCAGACGCCTGTCGGACGTTTATATCGCCAAAGCGGTCATGGGCCATGCCGGTAATTTCATTCAGGCCTCAAAAGACTATCGCAAAGCAGTTGAACTGCTCGCCGGCGATTTGAACGAGACTCCGGCTCTGGTCAGTTTTTCGCTCGTCGACCGCTATCAGAATGATTACACCGCCGCCATCGAAATTCTCGAACGCCAGAAAGAAGCCGCAGAACGCAATTTCGAAGACAAGGTTAGCCGGGCCCGCGATGAAATCAAAGACGCTGAAGACAAACTGCATCGGGCCCACTGGGATGCTGAACGCGATTACGAACAGCGCATGCGTGGCGCCGAAGACAACGTCAGACGTGCAGAAGAACGGCTCAAACAGCTCAAATCAACCACAACTGCGACACCGGACGAAATCGCCCGTGCCCAGAGCCATTTCGACCAGGCCTGCCGCGACCGAGACTATGTGAGAAGAAATCGCGAAGGAATCATCAGAGACTATCTGCGCCCCTACGAACACGAAGTCGAAGAAGCCCGCCATGATTACGATCGCCTGATCGCCAGCCACAGCAGCTTCATCGAAGAATATGTGGCCCCCTATAAGCGCAAAGTCAGTGAAGCAAAAGCTTCATATGAGCTGATCAGAACTCTTCACGACGCGAACTTCAAATAAGTTCCAGAAATAAAAGGGGCTGTTTCACATTTGCTGAAACAGCCCCTTATTCTATTTCACCCGAGAGAAAACTCATGCAGCACCTGGTACCTGGCCCCTTCTGCGGTCAGATCACTCTTTATCAGACAAAAACTGCTGACTCCCCAGTTGCCGGTAAACCGGTGCTCAGACTTTTCTGCACGGCCACTGCGACACCTGGCCAGCGTCAGATGCGGCTTCACTTCTTTCTGGTCAGCCAGACGGCCAAGTCGGCAGCGCAAACCCTCGGCGAGTTTCATGAACCCTGCTCCGCCATCGATTTTCACATAAAAAACCGTCGGGTTGCCCCTTTCAGGGAAACAGCCACATTCCGCCAGGGAAACGGAAAAAGCTGCGACTTCAAGAGCAGTAATTTTCCCGAAGTCAATGATCTCAGCCAACCGGCTTTCAGCAATTTCAGGCATAAAAGCAAGAGTTATATGCATCTTTTCGACAGTTACCGGGCGCCATGGCTGGGCAAGAGTCTGCGAAAACGCTACAAGTTCAGCGCGAACAGCATCGGGAACCTGTAGAGCAAAAAACAGACGCATGACTGGCTCCATCACCCGGAACGCCCTTTGAGAAGATCGAGAAATGTCTGAAAAACGGTTCGGCAGACGCGCTTTTTCACCATTACTCTGTCGCCTGGCCAGTCGACAAACGCAGCTTTATCACCCGCAGGGCCAGACACGGCGACCCAGGCGGTTCCCGGAGCCTTCCCCTCGTGACTGGCGGGACCGGCAACGCCAGTGGTTGACATACCCCAGTCGGAATTGAACGCTTTGCGCGCTGCTACGGCCATGGCAACGGCAACTTCAGCCGAAACGACGCCATAACGTTCGATAAGGGCGGCATCGACCCCTGCTCTGATTTTTGCTTCTGGAGTATAAGCGGTCAAAGAACCGCAAAAGCAACTGCTGATTCCAGGGCAATCCGTGATTTCTGCGGCGAGGCTGCCACCGGTCACTGATTCCATACAGGCAAAAGTCTGGTGTCTGGTTTCCAGAATCTTTTTGATGGCCGACACCACTGTTTCATCGTCACAGCCAAAGATCCATGGAGCCAGTAACAGTTCGATCTCGCGAATGACCGGATCGGCAATTGCCTGTGCCTGGGTTGCATTACCGGCACTGGCGGCAATTCTGACATCGACGCCGCTGTTACGGGCGTAAGTGCCGATTCCCGGCGATTCAAGCCGGGTAAAATCTCTTATGCGTTCAGCAAGATCTGATTCGCCAATGCCAATGGTATGCAGGGTGCGGTGGTAGAGAACCCGCCCTGACTCGGGCAACAGCTTTTCGGCCTGTTCCGTCCACATTCTGGTTAATTCGGAGGGTGGCCCAGGCAGGGCGATGATAATTTTTCCAGCCTTTTCGACAAACCATCCCGGTGCGGTACCATACGGATTGGCCAGAGCTCTGGCGCTGTCGATGAGCCATGCCTGTTTGCGGTTTCCTTCAGCCATGGCACGCTTTCTGGCTCTGAATTTTGTTTCAAGATCCTTGAGCAACCCGGCATCGACGTGAGGAGTTTCACCCAATGCGTCTGCGATTGCTTCACGCGTCAGATCATCGTCGGTTGGCCCCAGCCCTCCGCAGAGAATCAGCAGATCAGCTCTTGCAAGAACATCTCTGATCGAAGACGACAAGCGTTCAAGATTGTCACCTAGAGTCTGGCGGCGATAAACGAAGATACCAAGATCACGAAGACGCTCGCCAAGAAATGCCGCGTTGGTATCGATGATTTCGCCAAGAAGGAGTTCGGTTCCGACGCTGATCATTTCAGCAACCAAAGGTTTTTTCATAAGGCCTCCTGGAAAGTGTCGCCCCGCTACTCAGTCTTACGTTCCGGCAGATGGGCGATTTCGCCAAGCTTTCGCTCAAGTTCTGTCTTGTCGCGGGTTTTATTCATAGCTTCTGCAAGAGTGATGGTGCCATTGCGCACCAGATTGCATAAATCGTCGTTGAGAAGACGATTGCCGTTTGCCTGGGCAGTGATCATGGCGTTCGGAAGCATGTAGGTTTTGCCGGTACGGATGAGGTTGGCCATGGCTGGATCCATTACCATGATTTCAAAGGCAGGGATGCAACCACGGGTTATGCGCCGGCACAAAGTCTGACAGACAACCCCGATCAGGTTGTCAGCGAGAAACATACGCACCTGATTCTGCCCTTCGGACGGAAAATTATCGATCACCCTGTCGATCGTGCTGGGTGCTGTAGCCGTATGAAGTGTGGCAAAAACCAGATGGCCGGTGTTTGCTGTTTCAAGGGCCATTGCCATGGTTTCGTTATCACGTATTTCGCCTACCATTACTACATCGGGGTTTTCACGCAGACCGGCACGCAGAGCTTTGGCAAAGCTTCGGGTGTGAATGCCGACCTCACGCTGATTAATCAGAGCCTGCTGACTGCCATGAACAAATTCGATCGGATCTTCGATAGTCAGAATATGGCAGCGACGGCGGCGGTTGATCCAGTCGATCATTGCAGCCAGAGTCGTCGATTTGCCGCATCCCGTAGGCCCGGTTACCAGTACCAGTCCTTTTGGCATCTCACAGAATCTCGTAAGAATGTCAGGCAATTCCAGTGTTTCCAGAGAATGAATTTCAGTCGGAATATGACGAAAAACGGCGCTGACGCCCTTGTGATCGCGCAGCAGATTGAT
>CAZPCO010000030.1:0-16916 GCA_964585025.1 uncultured bacterium
TTAATGCTCTGTTCCGTGGAGGACTGTTTGCCGACAACTTTGTCAGTATGTTTGCTCTGGCAGCCGGCTACAGAATTTCGCAGATGCTTGCAGGTTCCGCGTCGCTCTGTTTGCCGTTAATGGCTGATGTTGCGTTGACAATGCCCGGAGTGCTTATTTGCGCAGGCTGGTTTCCAGCAGTCGATCCGGTTGCCGGTTTCTGGTATGGAGGCAGTGGAGTCGTTCTTTGGTGGCTGGCTGCAGCCATATCGGGTCTTTTCTGGCTGAGGCCAGCGGTCAAGCCGGTGCAGGTGTGAATGACTTCATCGTGTCGGTGAAGCAGGCCAGAATGTCCATTCTGGCTTCATTGTCAGAAACATTAGGTGTAATCGTGAATTCGCGGGCGAGTGGCGAAAAATCGAGGCCCTGCAGCTTGTCGATGGCATTGTTGAGAAATGCATTGGCGCATATCACTGGTCTGATGATCTTGTCGAACGGGCCGGAAACAATGCTGTGATGATCGGCAGTGCAGGTTTTGACATAGTCTGGAAGCTTCCATTCAGCGCTCAGTCTGGCTCCGACCTGACAATGGTCGATGCCGAAAATTTTCTGCTCTTCGTCGATGATGCTTGATTTATTGGTGATTGCATTGGCTGTTGCTCTGGCATATTCATCGAGAAAGCAGAATTGCAGAGCCAGGGCACCGACATCATGCAGCAGGCCGGCTACTCTGACTTTTCCGAGAGTCATCAGATCGCGGGTTTTTCTTTCGGCGAGTTTGACGGCAAGGTGGGCACAGCATTCGCCGTGAATGAGCTTGTCTTTCTGGTGAGCAAAATATTTGGTTGCGAGGCTCTGAAAAATCAATTGAACCAGAACCTGTCTTATGCCTTCGAGACCAAGGTATGCCAGGGCATTCTCGATGTTGTCGACCGGGTTGCGACGCATGTAAAAGGCCGAGTTGGCCACCTGCAGAATTCTTGCGATCAGCAATGGTTCATCGATAATGCCTTTCTGAATCTTGTCGAAGGAAATATCGGGTTGTTTCAGCATGTCGAGAATGTTCAGGGCTGAGGTCTTGAAAGGTGTAACGTCAGCGAAGTCCTTGATGACCTTGGTCATGACTATCGAACTTTTGATGGCGGTCACCGCATCGTTGGCGAATCTGAATGCTTCTATGCTTTCATGCGCGAATGGCACCTGATCTTCGCTTTCATAGACCATTTTGAGGATTGTTTTTTCTGAAATCAACTTCAATTGAGGGCCGACGTCGGGAGTCAGGCGGCACTGCGGCGGCAGGGTGAAGACAATTCCGCGGAATTTTCGCGACAGAATGCTCAGGGCTCCTATAGAGCGGTGCGAACCATCGATCAAAGTATCCGAGTTGATGAACTCGACGACGTTTAAGCCGCAGTCTCTTACTGCGAAAGGAAGTGCCGCTGAAGGTGAATCCATAGAATCCTCACTGGTGTGTTCGGGCTATTGTAACCTGATCGCCGGAAAAGTCAAACAGGCCTGAAAACTTTAAGTGATTTCTGGTGAAGAATCTGGCCCGGATCAGCAGTGGGCAATACCCTTAAGCTTCACCGGTTCCTGAACTTTGGTTTCTGAACCTATAGAAGAAGACAAGGGGGGCTGGTCTGTATGCTTCGATCTGCTCAGTAAACCCACTTTTGGGGGCTCGATTAACAGTGAAGCAGTGCATGCAAAAAATTAAATGGCAATTTTTAACCGGCAATAGCTAGTGGTCTGTCAAAGTTGAATAGATGTTTAAAAACTGTCATTGCGAGGAGTATAGCGACGAAGCAATCTTTCTCCCATAAGGATTGCCGCGTCGGGCGGTCGCCCTCCTCGCAATGACAGCAAATTACCATGCTCAATGTTGGCAGAGGAATAGTAAAACTTAGAGAAAGTAGAAAAAAGTTGAAACCTTTTTGCTTTTTTGCCAGTCTGTAGAATTTCGGAAAACATGTAAGGAGGTTATTTCATGATTGCTGTACAGTCGTTAACCCGACATTTCGGTACAATCAAGGCTGTAGACAATATTTCATTCACCGTCAACAAGGGTGAAATTCTTGGTTTTCTCGGTCCGAACGGTGCCGGGAAGTCGACCACCATGAAAATGATCACCACTTTTCTGCCGCCTACTTCAGGTACGGCTACGGTTGGCGGGTTCGACATCATTGCAAACCCGCTCGAAGTACGCTCAAAAATTGGCTATCTGCCTGAATCTTCGCCTTCATATCGTGACATGAATGTTTTTGATTTTCTCATGTTCGCTGCTGAAGTCAGGGGCTATGACGGTGATGAACGTAAGAACCGCGTTAAAAGCATCATGGAGACCTGCAATCTCAAGGACGTTGCCTTTCAGCAGATAGATACGCTTTCTAAAGGTTTCAGACAGCGAGTCGGGTTTGCCCAGGCTTTTCTGCATGATCCCGAATACCTTATTCTCGACGAGCCTACCGATGGTCTAGATCCGAACCAGAAGCAGGAAGTGCGCAATCTGATCAAAAAAATGGGACGCGAGAAGTGCATAATTCTGTCGACTCATATTCTTGAAGAGGTCGAAGCCGTTTGCAGTCGCGCCATCATTATCGGCGAGGGAAAAATCGTTGCCGATGGCAGCCCCGAAGAACTGCGCAGCCGTTCAAGGCTGCATGGTGCGATCACCCTCGATCTGATCGATGTCGAGCTCAAAGATGCCATCAGCGGCCTTGAAAAAGTGCAGTGCGTCGACAGGGTCGTCGATATTGGCTCTGAAATGCCAGGAGGAGCTTCAGCCGAAAATGGCACCGGTCGTAAAGTTCTCAAATTGAGACTCTATCCGATGAGCGGTAAATCAATAGCCCAGGAGACTGCCCGCTTCATTCACCAGCGCAATTGGCAGGTAGACGGTTTTACCGTCGAAAAGGGCGATCTTAACGAAGTTTTCTATAATCTCACCAAGGGAGGCGCTGCCAGATGAGAAACTTCAAAGCCGTATTCAAGCGTGAACTGAAAAGTTATTTCGAATCTCCGGTGGCATATGTTTTCATTGTAATCTTTCTTCTGGCCACTGCCGGCTGCACATTTTTCATTTCGAGATTCTTTGAAAACCGTACTGCTTCTCTTGAGCCCTTTTTTATCTGGCACCCCTGGCTTTACCTGTTTCTGGTGCCTGCTGTAGGCATGCGCCTCTGGTCTGAAGAACGAAAAAGCGGAACCATCGAACTGCTGTTCACTCTGCCGATAACTCTCTGGCAGGCTCTGGCCGGAAAATTCTTCGCAGCCTGGCTGTTTATCGGGATTGCTCTGCTGCTGACCTTTCCGA
This sequence comes from uncultured bacterium, assembly GCA_964585025.1. Classification (GTDB taxonomy): domain Bacteria; phylum Muiribacteriota; class Ozemobacteria; order Ozemobacterales; family Ozemobacteraceae; genus Rifleibacterium. The sequence continues at coordinate 3,293 of CAZPCO010000030.1, forward strand.
TGATCCTGACGGTCGCTTATCTGGGCAGCCCTGACTATGGGCTGATTCTCACTTCGTATCTCGGATCATTTCTGCTGGCTGGCGGCTTTCTTTCGGTTACCTGCCTGTTTTCAGCGATGAGCAAAAACCATGTCATCAGTTTCGTTCTCTCGGTAGTTGCCTGCTTTGCAATGCTGATGCTGGGAGTAGGTGTCTTTACCGATTTTCTCAACGGCTTTTTCCCGGTCTGGCTGTCTGAAGCAATTTCGGCGTTCAGTTTCTTCACCCATTATCAGGAGTTTCAACGCGGGCTGATTGACAGTCGCGATCTTGTTTATTTCGTGTCGGTGATCGGTTTCATGCTGGCGGCGAACGCCCTGGTTCTCGAACGCAGGAAAGCCGAGTAAGGAGGCAGGTATCATGAAATACAACAATGCAAGAACAGGCAGTATTGCCGCATCAATCACTTCAATATTGTTATTCGGCGTTATTCTTGTTGCAGTGAACTATATTTCCGGATTCGCGGTGCTGCGTGCCGATTTGACCGCCGAAAAACTGTTCACTCTGTCCGAAGGTACCCGGGCGGTGCTTGGGAAGATTCCGGATAAGACACGGCTAAAATTCTATTTTTCACGCTCCATGGCCAACGTGCCGTTTTTATATAAGCAATACGGCAAAAGAGTCGAAGAATTTCTTGGTGAATATGTCGCCAGCAGTCGTGGCATGCTCGAACTCGAAATACTCGATCCGCAGCCTGACACCGATGTCGAGGAATGGGCGGTCAAGTATGGTCTTGCAGCCGCCGGTTTGCCGACCGGTGAAAAATTCTATCTGGGCCTGGTCGCCATGGCAGCCGACAAGGAAGAAGTCATTCCCTTCTTTGCCGTTGACCGTGAAGAATTTCTCGAATATGACATCACTCGTGCCATTGTTCAGGTTTCTGCCACGAAGAAGCCCACGATCGGTATTCTTTCAACACTGCCGCTGTTGCGTGCCGATAACATGCCTTTCATGGCTTCGCAACCCGGTCAGCCTGACGACTGGATATTCGTCAAGGAATTGAAGAAAAACTATCAGGTGCGCCAGGTTGCTGCCAATGCCGACTCGATCGAAAGTGATATCGATCTTCTTCTGGTCGTACATCCTAAGAGCCTGCCAGAAACAACTGTCTATGCCATAGACCAGTTTGTGGTCAAAGGCGGCCGGGCTATCGTCATGGTCGATCCGATGTGTATGGCCGATAATCAGCAGCAGGCAGCCAACCCTTTTATGGGCATGATGAATCGAGCATCTGAGGTTCCGGCTCTTTTCAAAGCCTGGGGGGTCGATTACAACTCAGGAAAGATTGCCGCTGACGTAAATTCCGCAACCCAGGTTAACATGGGGCCGCATGGCCTCGGCAATCACCCTCTCTGGCTCAGTCTGAAAGGCGAATCCTTCAATCGTGAAGCGGCGATAAGCGGCAAACTTAATGGCATGCTGCTCGTCAACGCCGGCATTCTCAGCAAAGCTGCCAATTCTGCTTTCGAATTCACCAGCATTCTTCAGACCTCAGCTGCAGGAAATGAGATTGACATGATGAAAGCCATGTCTACACCGGACGAGATCGCCAGAAGCATGCCGAACGGTGGCAGTGGCAAGACGCTTGCAGCAATGGTGCGCGGGACATTCGCTTCCGCCTTTGCCGAGCCTCCGGCTATTCCTGCGCCAGAAGGCGAAAGCGAGGACGCAAAGAAGATACGCGAAGCCAGAATGGCGGAGATGAAAAAGCAGCATGTCGCAAAAGCTGCCAACCCGGTTTCGGTGATGCTGATTGCCGATGCCGACCTGCTGCAGAATGATTATTCGGTCAGAGCGGTAAATTTCTTCGGAAGTCTGCTGCTGCAGCCATTGAATGACAATCTTGCGTTTGTGGCAAATTCAATCGATCTGCTCGCCGGTTCTTCAGACCTGATTGCCGTCAGGTCGCGCAATCGCTCGAACCGCTCGTTTACTCGAGTCGAAGAAATAGAACGTGAAGCTCAGAAAAAGTGGCAGGAAGAAGAAATTGCTCTTACCAGAAAACTGGAAGAAATTCAGAATCGTATCAATCAGCTTCAGTCTCAGAAAAGAGATGGTGAACGCCTGATTCTCAGTGCTGAGCAGCGCAGTGAAGTCGACAAGGCCCGCGCCGAACAGTCTGAAACCATGCGGCGTCGCCGGGAAATACGCAAACTTCTGCGCCAGGATATTGAAAGTCTGGGAGTCAAGGTGACTTTTGTCAATCTGCTGTTCATGCCGATACTGGTGATGATTGTCGGCTCGATTATCTATTTCAGGCAGAATACCAGGAGGTCGATGCTGTGAAAAATATGAAATTGTTGTTGATTGCGGTAATTCTTGTTGCCATCGCGTTCGTGCTGCAACATGGCAGTAAACAAACCGTTACCACCGACCAGATGGCCGGCCGAAACCTGGTAACGGCTGCAGAACTCGACAGTGTTACCGAAATAAACCTCCGCACTGATGCCGGCACCGTTCTGATCAAAAAGACCGGCGACACCTGGCGTCTTCCTGATCTGCACAATCTGCGCGCCGATCGTAACCGGGTCGAAGAGCTTTTTCAGCGCCTGACAGGCGCCAAGACCGTTGAAACCGTAAGTGCCAATCCCCAGAGGCATGCTGACCTCGGGGTTGCTTCACTGGCTGCGAATGCCCCGGTTACCGGGCAGGACTGCTCATACCTGTCGCTGAACAATGCCAGTGGCGGTCTGGTTAAACAAATTTATCTGGGTAAGGGCCGGCAGTCGAAAATGGTCGACGGCAGCCAGGGTTTTGGCAATGATGGTCAGTATTTCAGATATGAGGGTGATGATAAAGTTTACCTTCTTTCGACATTTCTCTGGCTCGAAAAAAATCCCAAAAACTGGCTGGGAAAAGAATTGTTGAAGCTGAGTCCTGAAAAAATTGGCCGACTGGCCTGGTCATACAGCGACAGCAAGGAAGAATTCAGCCTGACACGCGCCAATGCTTCATCCAGTCTTGAACTCGACAAACCAGGCGAGGGCATGCAGACCAGACAATCAGCCGTGGCTGGCGTCGTAAATCTTTTTGCCGGTCTGGGTTTCGATGATCTGGTAGCGACTGATACTCCCGAACAGCATCCGACACTGACAGACCGACTGGCATTATCGCTCGAAACTTTAGATGGTCTGAAACTCAGCATGCTTGTCAGTTCTGGAACCGCAGACATTCCTGGTGCCGGCAAGATGCATCTGCTCTGGCTGAACGCAGAGTATACAGGCAATGACCCTGTCTGGAAAAGCTTCGCAGACGAACTGTCAGGAAACGCAAAGAAGCTGCTTTATGCTATGCAGCCGCACCGGGTCAAACCATTGCTGTTAAAGACTGCTGATTTGTCAGAGCCTAAGCCGCTTCCCCCTCCGGAAACTGCTTCTGGAACAGCATCTGCTTCGGCCTCGCTCTCCAGCCCGGAAAATGTCAGCGCAAGTCATATTCTTCTCTCATACAAGGGAGCTGGCAACAGCACAGCCACCCGCAGCGAAGAAGAAGCGAAAAAACTTGCTGAAGAATTGTTGGCAAAGGTCAAGAAAGGTGAAGACTTCGCAGTTCTGGCCCGGGAAAATTCGGATTGCCCGAGCGGAAAGAGTGCTTCAGGCTCTCTCGGCGAATTTGGCCGGGGTGCCATGGTTAAGGAATTCGAAGATGCTGCTTTTGCCTTGAAAGTTGGGGAAATATCCGGGATCGTCAAAACCTCTTTCGGTTACCACATTATCCGTCGCGACAAATAGATGCTTTCCAGACTGCTTCGAGCCAGATGGCATACTTGCCTGCCACGCTTTGCGAGGCGTTGGCCGGACTGGTAGACGGCAGGGTCAGCATTTCGAAGTTCTTTTCAAGTTCAGGTGCAGCCTTCAGAATATGTTTTCTGAAGGCTGCAGCCGCTTTCTGGCCGTTGAAACAGATTCTGGTTATCTGCTGGTGCCGGTCGAGAAATTCAGCAATGTCGTTTGCCTTCTCTGATTGAGATTTTATGTCTGAATCCAGACTTCCCTGTCGTTCGCAATGTTTCAGAACATCCCAAAGGGCAATACCGGCCTTTTTCAAGGCCTGGGTACGAATCTGATAGCTGGTGCCGGCATCCAGTTCCAATGCCTGGCACATGAACTTCCAGAAATAATTGGCAGGATGGGCGTAATATTGCTGCATCTGCAGCGATCGCTCACCGGGCATGGACCCGAGAACAAGTATTCTGGCGTCTGGTGCTGCAATTGGAGAAAAGCCGGTTTTCAGGTGCTGGCAACTTTTCATTCTGGCTGAATTTCCGGGCTGAGAGTCAGACATTCGGAAGTTTTTCTGAAGACTGTTCCCATGTTTGAAGACAGGAGTTCCGGCGCAAAATCGAGGCCCGCCGGCATATGTAGATCGCCTTTGAGTGAATAGAAAACAGGTGAATCATCACCTGGCTCAAGACTGAGTTCTGGCTGGCGATCTGCCGGGCTTGCATGGTCATACACAGGCTGCAGGCCAGAAAGCCCGCGGTTGTTTTCTTCGAAGGCAAGAAATTCGATTGACAGTACATTTTTCCAGAGATTGTTTTCCGAGATGCGTTTGCCGGTCATCAGCCGCCAGTTGCCGTTTTTTCCGGAGACCCGGTATATCGGAACCGGCAGAAGAAGTGATGGATGCCTCAGGTCGAGGCGGTACATGACCTGGTTGTAATCGGCCCGGGGTGTTTTATAGCCTTCGCGGGTGAAGAACGAGGTATAAGTGCCTTCAAAGTAGATGCTGCGGCCATGATCGGCGTCAAACCAGCTGTGCTGAACAGGATTGTAAAAATTGTAGCCGTCGTGTTCGACAATGCGCCGCGCATAAACCCAGGGTCCGGTAAAAGTGTCTGCTTCGCTATACCATATTTCTCCGACCAGGCCCTGGGCAATCATTATCCAGCGCTTACGGAAAGCGTTCCAGCAGATCGAACCGCTGAAATCAACCATTTTTCTGCCGGTTCCGATTTCGATAAGCTCGAGCCAGCGTTCATATGGTTTTATGAGCCCTGCTTCCTGAAGACGTATCTGGTTGGCTGGAGAAAATGGAATTCCATTGCGCACCCAGGCAAATGCCAGTTTGCCGTTATTGCCGCGTTTTACCTTGAGATGATGGTTGTCGATTTCTATCGAGGGGGAAGGATCGCCTTTTTCAACGGTTTGCAGACAGGTATAGACTTCGTGGCTGCTCTGGTTGATAAATTCCTGAAGGGTGGTGCCGGATTTTTCCCATGGCTGAATACAACAGGCCTGATTACCGTGACTGCTTACCATCACGGCATGCGCCGACTTGTGCTGTCGGTTCGATTTAATTCTTCGGATTGGCGTAAAATTTTGCCGGGCTGGGTTGAACAGGGCAAAGCCTGTTTCAACAGCTTCTTCGAGAGTTTTGTGCCTTACATATCTGGCGACAAGCACCTCTCTGCCGCCATAAGTTACCGGAACCACCGTTTCGATCCAGACAAAACCCGGCTCAGGCAGATCGATCATTCTGGAAACAAACCCGTCAGAATCACAGAAAAAATCGACCGGGAGCAAATTATCTGGCACACCCGGCTGATTCAAGGCGATTTCGCCGCCTGAGCCGCTCAGGTTGAGGCGGTCAGCAGCCAGGGTGTCGCCGTAGAAACTGAAAAGACGGTTTTTCCAGAGCACTGGTATTGCAGAATCCAGGCCAATGACATTGTCGGGTAATTCGTTTGCTGCACTTGCCAGTCCTGCCAGCATGCTGTCTCTGAGCCGGCCGCTGCCGGTTATGCGATAGAGACGCTCGGCGGCAGCCGTTCGTTCCAGTTTGATCTCGACCGTTTCGCCGGGTCTGACTTCAATGTGCAGGGATCTTTCTCCGAAAATGTCGAGGTGTGGATAACGGTACCCGTGGCCGCGAATGAGCAGGCGCACCTTTTTGTAAGCCAGATCGGGTTCGATGATGGCAATGTGTCCTAAATTGTCGCTGCACAGGCGCAGGGCATTGAACAGTTCTGCGTCTACGAGCGGCACTGGGCGACCCGTTATGCTATCGGAAAAGCGCAGAACGAAAGGGCGAATTTCCCCGCCGGTTGCAATACCGGCCGATAAACAGAAGACGATCAATATTGACAGAATTTTCATTCTTTTGAAAAAAACAGGCATTCTGGTCACAAAACTCCATAAGATTGCTTATTTCGACAGTATAACTTCATATATTCCAGAATTCCAACGTCAGCCAGATGAGTGATGGTAACATTTTGTTTGCCGTTTGGATCATGGTATAATTTAGACAAGAATGGCTGAGGCGAGATGACGGCATTGCAATGTACCCTGCAGTTCCTGTTTGCAGTTAAATAGATTATGCATGGCAGGAGGATCCGGTTGAAGAAGCGCAGTTGCTCGCCTGATGGTTACTTCTTCAGGAGAATCTGATGAGTCTTGTAGTGACGGCCGGTGCAGAAAAACGGGGAGTTCAGCGGATCAGAAGGCGCAAATATGGTGCCGGGCTTCTCTGGCCATGGGTGCTGCTTCTGGCCTCGCTGCTGCTATCCACATGGATCTGGCACCGGGTCAGCCGATCGGAAAAAAGCCGTGGTCAGCAGAAATTTGTCTACCTTGCTGAAGAAATCCGGCACCGATTCGTTACCATGCTGACCGGCCATGAACGCCTGATGCTGAGCTGTGCTGCGTTGTTCAGCGCTTCTGAAAAAGTTACGCCTGATGAGTGGCAGGCTTTTGCCGGCAATCTGAGAATAGCTGAATACTATCCGGGGGTTCGGGCAATCGGGTTCGCTCCGGTATGCAGACTCGACGAACTGCCTGTACAACTTGAAAATTTTCTGCCCGGACGCCATGATTTCCGCATCTGGCCTGAAGGAAATCGGGAACTGGTCGCTCCTGTCATTCACATTACACCCATGAATGATGAATTGAGCAAGGTGATCGGTTTTGATCTTTATTCTGAGCCCGTTCGCAAAGCCGCATTGGACAGAGCTGTAAGTTCAGGCAATTTTGCGATAACCGGGCGGGTCAATCTTGTCGATGCTTCAGGCACAGACAGAAGCCTGCCTGGTTTTCTGCGCATTTTGCCTGTTCTGGTAAAGAAAAATGCCGAAGCTGTAGATAAAGAGCTTCTGGGCTTTATCGTCAGTCCGGTGAACACGGTTATGATGATAAGGCATATTTTGCAGTTCTCAAGCACAGAGCTGGCAATTATCCTGTATGAAGGAAACGGTGAAGCGCCGGAAAGACTGTTGTATGATTCCACCGGGCAGGGGCAAAAACTGCAACAGCAGGCGAGTTTTTCAACAATTGAGACCATCGAAACCGGTGGCGGATTAATGACAGCGCGCATTTTCACGCTCGCATCTTTCGATGCCTCCATATTTCGCTATGATTCGATGTTGATTTTGTTTGGGTGCTTTTCCCTGAGTCTTTTTATTACTATTTTCGCTTTTGCTCTGGCAAGTCGTCAGGAGGCCATGAATAAGCTTTCGGTGTCCACCAGGAGCATGGAACTTCTTTCCAGGGCGGTTGATACCAGCACTTCCATAATCGTAATCACCGATGCATCCGGCACCATTGAATATGTGAATTCAGCCTTCACCAGAACGACCGGTTATACGAAAGAAGAAGCTTTGGGTAATAACCCGCGTATTCTGAAATCAGGGCTACAGAACAATGATTTTTATTATGAGCTCTGGCAGACAATTTTAAGTGGAAAACCATGGAACGGTCGTTTCTGCAATCGTAGAAAATCAGGCGATCTCTATTGGGAATCCGCACAGATAACCCCGGTTATAGATCCAGACGGAAAAATTTCGCATTATATTGCGGTCAAGGAAGACATTTCAGACAGTCTTGCGACTCAACGGGCTCTGGAAAAGGCAAAAGCTGCTGCTGAAGCTGCCAGTGTCGCCAAGGGCCAGTTTCTTGCCAATATGAGCCATGAGATCAGAACTCCGATGAACGCTGTTATCGGCTATACCCATCTTGCCCGCAAATCAGGCAATCTCGACAAGGTGCGTGAATATCTCAATCGCATTCTCGATGCCGGCAATACAGTTCTGGCTCTTATAAACGAGATTCTCGATTTTTCAAAAATAGAGTCTGGAAAACTGACTCTGGAATCGACCTCATTTGTTCTGGATGAGGTTATGAGTGATCTGGCCAATGTCGTTTCCGCAAACGTTTCCGGCAAGGAGATTTATTTTTTCTTTCAGATTCCTCCAGATGTTCCTGAAAGTCTGGTCGGCGACCCGACAAGACTGGGTCAGATTCTGACCAACCTTGTTTCAAATGCCTTCAAATTTACTGATCGTGGCGAGATCGAGGTCAGAATCACTCTGCTCGAAAAGATCAACACTCAGGTTAAAATAGAATTTTCGGTACGTGATACCGGCATAGGTCTTTCGCCAGAGCAGCAAAGACGTATCTTTCAAGACTTTTCTCAGGCTGATGGTTCCACAACCCGCAAATACGGCGGTACCGGTCTCGGTTTGAGTATCTCGAGAAAACTGGTGGCTGCCATGGGTGGCAGCCTTGAAGTCGAATCCGAGCCAGGTCGCGGCAGCCGTTTCTTCTTTTCTCTGTGGTTTGGCACTGACGGTAAAAGAGAAATGCCTCTTTCAGAGGTGCTTCGTGGCCGCCGGTTCGTGATTGCCGACAGTAGAACCCTGCCGTGGCGTGCTTTGATGGCGCATCTTGAGCTTGCCTCGGCCGAAGTGAAGATTGCCGCCAGCGGGCGTGAGCTCCTCGAACATCTGCGTCGCTGTGATGCTATGGAACCATGCGATCTGGTATTTATCTATGCACGGCTGCATGATTGCAGCGGTATCGAGCTTGCCCGGCAGATAAAGAATGATTCTACTCTGGTGCATAGACCTGCACTGGTGCTGGTAGCACATCGTGATGAATTCTCGCTGCTTTGTGCCGATAAAACCACCCGCGATTCTGTCGCAGACGATATCATCATGGCTCCAATCACCCCTTCCGATATGATGAATACGATAATAGGCATTTTTGCTCCCGTACTGCGACGTCAGAGCCTTAAGCAGGTCGAGGAACGTGACTGGAAGAATCAGCTGAAAGGCATCAGGGTTCTGATGGCCGAGGACAACCTTATAAACCAGGAAATTGCTCTGGAACTGCTGATTCAGGCAGGATGTGAAGTTAAAATCGCCGGCGATGGCTGCCAGGCAGTTGAGGAAATTATGGCCGCCGATAAACCATGGGATGTAGTTCTCATGGATGTTCAGATGCCCCACATGGATGGCCTTGACGCAACGCGTCTGATAAGAGCCGATGGCAGGTTTGACTCCCTGCCGATAATTGCCATGACCGCTCATGCTATGAATGATGCCCGGGAACGTTGTATCAAGGCCGGTATGAATGCGCATGTAGTTAAACCGATTAATCCTGAAGACCTTTTTCAGACTATCAGCCGGTTTTGTAAGCCAGGGGCTTCTGTTCCTGAAGTGATCCCCGTTCGACAGGCGGTGCCGGTATCTGCCACATCGTCGTTAGACCAGATTCCTCCTGTGCCGGGTCTCGATATTGAATCGGGAATGCGCCGGGTCATGGGAAACACGCAACTATATGTCAAACTGCTGCGGCGCTTTATCGAGGAACAGGCGAATGTTGCTGCCAGAATTGCCGGGATTCTCGATTCGGGCGATCGCGTCAGGGCAGCCCAGCTGGTGCATTCCATTAAAGGGGTTGCAGGCAATCTTGGCGCGACAGAAGTCTTTGCCCAGGCTCAGTTGCTGGAGCGATGTATCAAGGAAGCAAGATCTGCCGACCAGATCAATGCGGAACTTCTGACGTTTTCAGGTATGATGAGCAGTCTGATCGATGCATTGAAAGTCAGTCTGCCTGCTGAAGAAAAGAGTGAAGAGTCTGCAGCCGGACAGGATACCGCATTACTGCAGAAGGAACTCCCCCGGTTCATCGGACTGTTGAAGGAAAGCAGGCTCGAATTGATCGATTGCTACAAGATTATTCAGAAGGAACTACAGAAATTCGGGCATGAAAATGAGTATGAGGCAGTTGAAATTGCTGTGAGAACCGGTGAATTTGAACAGGCCATCGCCCCGTTACGGGCAATCAGCTCAAGACTGCAGATTAAAATTGACGAATGAGCCAAGATATAATTTACTGTTGTATGTTGTTAAGTGATTGAGACCCGGAGAAAATTGCCGATGGAAACTTCAAAGCGGCCCAGAATACTGGTCGTTGACGATATGATAGACAATATCGAAATTCTTGGGAGCATTCTGCGTCCGGAATACGAAGTCATCATGGCAATGAATGGTCAGAAGGCTCTGCAGCTGGCTTCTGGCGAACCTCAGCCCGATCTCATTCTTCTCGATATCGTCATGTCCGGCATGGATGGCTGTGAAGTTTGCCGCGAACTTAAGCTCAATCCGTTCACTGCGAGAATTCCGGTCATCTTCGTATCTGCCAGAGACGAAGAAATCGATGAAGTCAATGGGCTGGCCCTCGGCGCGGTTGACTATATCGTCAAGCCAGTCAGTCCGGCTATTGTCAAAGCCAGAGTTAAAACTCATCTCAGCTTGACATCGGCAATCCGCCAGCTTGAAAAACAGAATGTCATCCTTCAGGACAACATCAGGCTGCGTGAAGACATCGAGCGCATTGCCCGTCACGACCTCAAGGGGCCAATGACTGTTTTTCTCAATGCTCCCGAAATGCTTCAGGCTGCCGGAAAACTGAATTCCGCTCAGCTCGAGATTCTTAACCTGCAGACGCGCACAACGCGACGGTTGATGGAAATGATTCATCATTCACTCGATCTCTACAAGATGGAACAGGGAACTTACGAGCTGAAACCGGTATCGGTCGATATCATCAAGATATTGCGTGAAGTAGTGGGGGAATGTGAAGGCCTGGCAGCCAGCAAGCGCGTTTCCTGCAGAATGTTGTTAAATAATCAGCCGCTTGCTGAAAATCAGACTTTCACCCTCTCCGGAGAAGAATTACTCTTCTCGACAATTTTTTCCAACCTGCTGAAAAACGCCATTGAAGCCTCCCCAGAGGATGGGGTTGTGACCATTGCCCTCGAATCCGAACCGCGAACGGCAATTTCGATCAAAAACAACGGCCTGGTGGCTGAGCAGATACGCGATCGTTTTTTTGAACGCTATGTAACGTTCGGAAAGCATCGCGGCACAGGCCTCGGAACTTATTCAGCCCGCGTTATGGCGCGGACCCTTGGAGGAGATCTTGAAGTCGCCTCCATGGATGAAGAAGGCAGCACCGTTCTGACTTTCACCATGAAATCCCTGGGAGTAAGCGGATGAAAATACTGGTTGTTGAAGACGATGAAGCCACGCGTGAAGTTATGATGATGGGGTTGCGCGGTCTTGGACATGAAACCGCAGTTGCCAGCGACGGCAGAGCAGGCCTGCAGTTGTTCAATGCCTTCAAACCCGACATAATTTTTGCCGATATTCAGATGCCAGTCATGAATGGTCTCGAAATGCTTGAAAAGTTGCGTAAGATAGATAATGAAGCTCTGGTTATCATCAATACTACTCTTGATTCGCCGGAATATACCTTGCAGGCCTTGAGGCTGAAGGCAAACGACTATCTTATCAAGCCTGTTCTCATCAGGGATATAGTTGCAATTCTGGAAAAATATTCCGATGTTCTGCAGCATCGTACCATGGATCGTGAAGTGCTCGGCATGATTTCCCGGCGGGAATTATGCATGGAAATAGGCAACGATCTTACCCTTCTGGGCAAAATTGTCGACCGGCTTTTGCTCGAAACTGAGGCAGCCGTTAAACCGAATGACCGCCTTGGTATCAGACTGGGCCTCATGGAAATCCTTATCAATGCCATTGAACATGGCAATCTGGCCATCAGCTACGAAGAGAAAAGCCATGCCATCGAGAGCGGCCCTGATGGTCTGGAAAGGCTTGTTGAAATGCGAATGCATACTTCCCCATACTGTGAGCGCCGGGTAAAAATTGAATTCAGCCTGACCCGTGAGCGCTGTGAATGGAGAGTGACAGATCAGGGCTCAGGGTTTGATTTTGAGAATCTTCCTGACCCAAATGATCCGGAAAACCTGGTGAAATGCCACGGGCGCGGAATTATGCTTGCACGTCTGCAATTCGATGAATGTTCCTTTCTTGGCAACGGCAATCAGGTTCATATGATTAAAAGGCTGGTTTGACAAGATTTCTGAACGGCAGGCTATTTGAGACGCCGTCTATTGTTTTGTGACAACGAGCGCAGACCCTCGATCATTTTTCGGCGCGCAAGCATCAGCACCCCCAGCACCCCTGGAAAGACAAGATGCATGATCATTGCTGCAACCATGCCTGTTACCAGGCCCTCGACCTCGAATGCCCCGATGCTCATGAAGCCGGCAAAAAGATAGACAAGAAATACCGCTACCGGAGCATTGCCTTCGCACAGATCTTCCTTAAAATTCAGGCAGGTTCTGTAAAAGATCGAGCCCAGAGTGATCGCAATGCCTGACCATAAAAAAATTCCAGGCATGCCGATTGCCAGCAGTCCGGTAAAGAAATGGAGCCCGATGACAATCTTTATCGGGCGCCCAATTTCGGGCATCTCGCCAAACCAGCCCGAAGATGCTGCAGGTATCATTGCCGAGTATGTCTGAGGCTCTTCTTCAGAGACATTTGTATCGTTTCTTTCTTCGATTTGCCATGGAAGCATAGGAAGAAGCCGGATATGATTGTGGCGCTCAAAATAAGGGAAATCACGCAGGCTTTCGGCAAAAGCCCGCCCGCACTGCTCTGGAACCTCCATGCCATAGGCGAGATGCAGTGTGTATTCCCAGAAAGCTATCAACTGACTTGTCAATTCGCGGTCATCATGGCGCAGATATTCGAGAATCATGTAAGGTCGCTGAAGAAAGCTTTCTTCGATCTTGCGGTCATCAGATTTTTTCCAGGTTCCATCGTCAGTTTTCAGACGCTTCTGCAGAACCAGTTCGACTACTCTAATCTGCAACATCACCATCGCATCGCGGGGCAGAAGTTGCAGATTGCCGGAGTGGCAGGTGAAAAAAATGCCCATGGCAAGCAGTCTCAGATCGCGTTCAGACAATGGAGTATCGAAGTTCATGCCGTCATATGTCAATGAGAGTTGGCATTTGGCCATAAAAACATAATTATCGTCGTTGAATGATCTGCCAAGTTCGAAAATTTCAGAAAGAACCAGGCTTTGTTCGGTGATTGCCAGCCCCGCAGTAAAAGCCAGAGTGAGCTTTGCGATCAGATACGAATCGACATCATCGGTTGCAGCTATCTGGTGCAGCAGCTCAATACATGCGTCCAGCGCTTTTCTGATCTCCGCGAAGTCAGAAGATTCGATGCCGGTGTTGATAAGATTGCCGGCATTGCATATCTTTCGAACGCGGGCCCCGTCTGCTACGGGGCTCATGACTGGCTCAGGCCGCTTGCTTCCGCAGGTTTTGTCTGGCCTGCCTGATTTGAAATCCAGGCAGAGGCATGGTCGCGGATTTCATTGAAGCCAGTGCTGATTCTGCCGAGTTCGTCGCCAATTTCGATACTTATCGGTTGATTTTCGACAGCGGTGTGGAACCTGATCATGACCATTATCAGAAACAA
>CAZPCO010000030.1:16926-17312 GCA_964585025.1 uncultured bacterium
TTTGCAGCGCACATTACCGAAGCGATGAGAGCAGCACCACCGACAATTTTGCTGCTTGTGATCCATACTACAAACAATGCCGGCGCCAGAAAAGCGACCCAGAGCATTGCCGAAAATACGACATCAAGAATAACTACATAGAGGGCGGTTTTTAGAATGTCTTTGACATTCTGGCAGTAATAGATCAGGCCTTCCTGGGCTCCCAGCCAGGGGTTGGTTTCACCGCGGGCCAGAGAGTAGGAAAATATGGTCTCGTCGATATAGGTTGTAGTTTGCCGTAGAATTCCCTTGACCAGATTCATCAGGCTTTCAAGTGCCGGAATCGGCAAAAGACTGCCGATCCAGTCCAGGGTGTTGTTAAAAGTCGCTATGACACCATCTACAAG
>CAZPCO010000031.1:0-17107 GCA_964585025.1 uncultured bacterium
TGCTCTTGTTGGTGGAAATCGGCGAGCGCAGGAAGCGGATAGCTCTGATTCCTGCTTCATAAGCTTCGCTGAAATCGGTGTCGGAATCACCGTAAAAGATCGAGATATCATACTTTCTGATAAAGACGGCCTTGCTGGTCTTGCCGGAAAAAACTACCGGAGGCTGCCCTTCGAGCTTGAATTCGCGATGCAGATGCCTGGTGAGAATTTCGCCTTTGACCGGCGGGCGAGCAGTGATGAAGTAAATTTTATCGCCGCGCTTCTGGTGCATTGCGAGAATTTCGCGGGCCGATTCTTTTGGCATGCTGAAACGATCGAAATCACAGCTCTGATCTTTCCAGAACTGGTCGGAACTGAGTGGTCGATCGCCATATTTATTGCTGCCGTTCGGACCATCAGTATTGCTGAATGCATAATAGAATCCGGGGGAAGAAAAAAGCACCGTGTCGTCGACGTCAAAACCCACTGAAATTGTCTTTTCGGGCAGAGATGCAGCTATTTCATCGACAGTCGTGGTGAGGTAAGTGAACGTTTTAGCCGAAACCGGCGCTGCGACCAGCAGCATCACCATTATCAGACTTAGAAACCAGCGTTTTAAATTCATTGTATTTCTCCTCGAAAAAAATGTATGTGAAACCATTTAAAGACGAAACCGGTACATTTTCAACAGATTTTTTGCCGCCGGCAATTTAAGTGAAAAGCCTCGCAATGATAAGAACGATGAAGCAATGGTAGCGACCGGTATTTATCGACAAGCCTCATCAGCAGGGTGCAAAACGGCTGTAATTGTGCTAATCTTGAAACAATTGAAAGGTGGGGGTAATACATGAGCGCCAGTGCCGACGTTTTTATCGACAGCAGCAAATGTCTCAAAGATGGAATCTGCATCAACATCTGCCCCTGCGGCATTTTTCGACCGGGTAAAGCCGGCATGCCGGAAGTGGATGCTGCATTGAGCCGCACCTGCATCAGATGCGGTCATTGCGTTTCAGCCTGTCCCGGCGACGCTATCACCGTAAAGGCTCTTGCTGCAGCAGACTTCAAAACGGGCTCAGGCAAGCTTCCAGATCTTGATGTCTTTGCAAACCTGGTGATGAGCCGACGATCGATACGCACTTTCAAAGACAAACCGGTAGAGATAGAGCTGCTGCAGAAAATGCTTGAATTAACCAGATACTGCCCAACTGCCAAAAATACCCAGGCGCTCTCCTGGCTGCTGGTAAATGGGCGCGACAAAGTTCGGGATGTGGCAGCCATAGTTATCGATGCCTTCAAGGACAACGAAAGAATGGCACCGCTCGCTGAAGCGTTCAAACGCGGCGAAGACCCGGTCTGCCGAAACGCGCCTCAACTGGCGATCATTTACGGCCCGGAAAAATACACCTGGGGAACGATGGACGCAGCAATAGCTGTTGCAAATCTTGAACTTGCAGCCAAAAGCAGCGGCGTCGGCACCTGCTGGGGCGGCTTTGTAACTACAGCGGCGGCAATCGACAAACGCATTGCCCGCAAACTTGGCATCGATGATTCCGAAAAAATATTTGCCGCGTTGATGATTGGCTACCCCAGATACAGGTATCAGAAGATACCGCCACGCAACGCCCTGCGACTGAAAATCGTCTGATTCGATGGACAGAAATTTCGACAAGCTCGCCGGTCGCCTGAAAAAACATATTTACGGCTCTGACAAAGGCACGGTGCGCACAACAATGCTGCAGCACGATATGCTGACCGGCATTGAAGAGCTTGCCGGTGACCGTTCACTGCAGATTCTCGACGCAGGCGGCGGCATGGGGCAGATTGCCAGATGGCTGGCCGGCATGGGGCACAGGATCACTCTCTGCGATATCTCTGCAGCAATGCTGCAGATAGCTGACGAAGAGAACCGCAAAGCCGGGCTTCATGAGCAGATCGAACTGGTGCATGCCCCCCTGCAGGAAATGCCAGCCCTGCTGCCGGGGCAACAGTTCGACATCATTCTTCTCCATGGCGTTGTCGAATGGATGCAGACCCCCGCAGAAGCCCTGCAACTTCTGACGCCCCTCCTCAAACAAGGGGGTATCTGCTCGCTGCTGTATTTCAACCGCAACAAACTGGTTCTGCAGTGGGGTATCAACGGTCAGTTCGAAAAAGCCATCTCAGGCAAACCCCGTAATCCGCGAACTCTCACTCCTTCAAATCCTCTCTGCGAGAGCGATCTTCTCCCGACTTTCGCCAACTGCGGCCTCAAGATCATCTCAAAAGCCGGGATCAGAATCTTTTACGGGTTTTTCACAAAAATGGTGCAAAGAAGGCCTTCCTGCCAAAGAACCATCGATCTCGAAAAAACCTACTACCGATCAGAGCCATTTGCATCGCTCGGCGAACACACACACTATATTCTCAGAAAGCCCGAAGCATGAAACAAACCCACGATCTTGAATTTCTGCCAATTGGCACACTGCTTCTTAAATTTGCCATTCCGGCAATGGCCGGCACAATCATCAATTCACTTTACAATATCGTCGACCGCATTTTTCTCGGTCAGTATGTCGGCGAGGTGGGCATAGCGGCAACCACCATAGCCATGCCACTGATGATGATCGTTATGGCGATCGGCATGCTGATAGGGTTTGGCACCAACTCACAGATTTCAATACGCCTCGGTGAAAAGCGTCATGAAGAGGCAGAGCAACTGCTCGGTCAGGGCATGTTTCTTTTCGTGATCACTTCGTTTGCCTTTACCTTTCTGGCACTGCTTTTCATTGATCCGCTACTGAAACTTTTCGGAGCAACTGCCGGGGTAATGCCATTCGCAAGAACTTATCTCGCGATTGTTGTGATCGGAACACTGGTACACCAGATATCGTTTGGCGCCAACGGTTTTATCAGGGGCGAGGGCAATCCGCGAATAGCCATGGCTACTATGCTGATCGGCGGCATCGCCAATGTCATTCTCGATTACATCTTCATAGCCATTATGGGCTGGGGAATGGCAGGCGCTGCCTGGGCAACCGTTATCGGGCAAAGTCTTTCGGCGGCATGGGTTCTGCATTACTATATAAGCGGTCGCAGCACGGTCAAACTTCGCTGGCAGCATTTCAGAATCAGGCCCGAATTGGTAAGAAGCGTTCTGGTTATGGGTTCCCCCAGCTTTATCATGAATGTTATTTCGAGTGTACAGATGTCGCTTTTCAACAACCAACTGGCACATTTTGGCGGCGACACT
This sequence comes from uncultured bacterium, assembly GCA_964585025.1. Taxonomy (GTDB): domain Bacteria; phylum Muiribacteriota; class Ozemobacteria; order Ozemobacterales; family Ozemobacteraceae; genus Rifleibacterium. The sequence continues at coordinate 3,209 of CAZPCO010000031.1, forward strand.
GCCATCTCGGTAATGGGTGTTATCATGAGTTTCAATATGATCTGGCTGATGCCGATTATCGGCATGTCACAGGGCATGCAGCCAATCGTGGGCTACAATTTCGGTGCCCGCAACTTCACCAGGGTCAGAAAAACCTTTTTTCTGACCAACACAGTAGCCACAGTCATGAGCACTGTCTTTTTCATTCTGGTCATGATTTTTCCTGAATATGTCTTCCGACTATTCATCAAAATCGATTCCGAGGTTATTCCGGTCGGGGTTGACGCGGTCAGACGCTTCATGCTAAGTCTGCCGATCGTTGGCTACACGATCATCAGCGGCCACTATTTTCAATTTACCGGCCGGCCTAAAATCAGCCTGGCCCTTACCATCACCCGGCAAATCGGGTTTCTGATTCCGGCACTGATGATTCTTCCTGAATTTTTCGGTCTGTTCGGTGTCTGGTATGCAATGCCGGTCTCAGACGCCGGAGCATGCCTGGTGACCAGCTATTTTGTCATACGCGAACTTCGCCAGCTGTCACAAAGAATCAGTCGGCCATCAGAAGAAAACTCCCCAGATCACATAACCAAGAATGAGCAACGCAGCCAGACCGAGGAAAGTATAATGTATTGAATTGCTGCGCAGACCGGGAAACTTCAGCCCAGCCATATTCAACAGCGCATTACAGGTATAGGCAAGGCCCACAGCGAACGGCAGCTGAAAAAAAACGAACTCACGGCCTGGATGGGCCAGAAAATGTACTCCCAGCGAGATGGCCACTCCGATTCCGAATATTGCCAGACCTCTTTTCAGCGAAGCACGGTAGTTTTCCCAGAGCAGAACCTGCGTATGCGGACTTTTCTCGGCAAACGCAACGGCCCGGGCAGCCAGTTCTGCCGGAAACTTTGAACGCATCAGGGTCTGCATCGCTCTTGTTTTCTCGATGTGCCGACGATTTTCGTTCAATTCGTCAAGATAACCGGCAACCAGCTGATAAACCATTTCCATACCGTTTTTGCCAAGAGCATCTTCGAGAATTTTGTCTTCACCAACCGGTCGACCGACAACCTTATGATCGATACGGGTACCTGCAGCTGCCTGCTTTTTTTCGGGTGGAGCAACGACCGGTGGAGCTATCCTGGGCCCTGATCGGGGAGTTTCAGCAGAAACTTCCGGAGGCGGTGGCGTCGCTTCCTGGCTGACCTGATGCTGCGCCCTTTGCCGACCGGCCTGATCAAGAATACGATATTTTGGTTCATCGGCCACCTGGGTATTTTTCTGGTGAGATCCGCAGGTCGGGCACTTGATATAAGGTGCGGCATAACCTTCTGGCAGAGCAAAAACTGCTGAACATTGCGCGCAGCGAATCTCAATCATCAGTCACCTCTTCAATCTTCTCAAGTTACAGTATAACGTTTTCTCCCCTGCGCAACAACCATCTGAGGGTTCCAAGCAATTCGATTGGTTATGTTGCGAGGGCATGGTATCCTGAAAAACATGGGAAGAAAAGCTAGAATCGATGAACTGACGGTTTTACAGGGGCTTGCCGGTGATATCGACCAGGCAAGGCGCCTGATCATGGCCGGCAAGGTGCGCAGCGGTGACCGGGTCTGGGACAAAGCAGGCGAAAAAGTCCCCGTTGAAACCCCGCTCGAACTAAAGGGTCAGGTCTGCCGCTGGGTTTCGCGCGGCGGGCTCAAACTGGAAAAGGCGCTCACCGACTTTCAGATTTCTCCGAAGGGTCTGCATTGTATCGATATCGGCGCCTCAACTGGTGGTTTTACCGACGTATTGCTCACCAATGGCGCGATTTCAGTTGTCGCTCTCGATGTTGGCTATGGGCTTCTCGATGCAAGACTGCAAAATGACCCGCGTGTCAAAGTGCTTGACCGCACCAACTTCAGAACCGTTGCCGAAAGTGATATGGGTGGGCCCTTCGACCTGGTCGTCACCGATGTTTCTTTCATTTCACTGCTGATGATTCTGCCAAAAGCCGCCAGTCTGCTGAAATCCGGCGGCAACATCATCGCCCTGATCAAACCGCAGTTCGAAGCAGGTCGCGGTGAGGTTCCAGAGGGCGGGGTAATCACTGATCCCGACATGCAGATTCACATCGTCAAAAAGCTGAAAAGAGAGCTGGCCGAACACGGGCTCAGGCTTTTCGGTCTGGCGCCGGTACCACTTCTCAGTCACAAAAAGAACATTGAGTTTCTCTCGCTGTGGAAGCCTGCCGAGACAGACCCTGGCTGCGTCGACATCGATGCTATCGTAATCGCAGCCCACTCAGACACTGCCGGGAATCGGGAACAATAATCTGACCAAAGTGCCTGAACCGAGCTTTGCATCGATACTCAGAAAACCATCGCTGGCGTGCATGAAACCCTGAACAAATGCAAGACCAAGGCCGTTTTTATCGACAGTGCCGGTCGAAGTGGTAAAAAACGGTTCGCAAGCCTTCTCCAGGACCGAGGAATCCATACCGATGCCATTGTCTGCAACCGAGATTTCGATGAACATGGCTTCTGAATCTATTTTAGGTATGGTAGCGACATAGTCTCTGCCGGGAGCCATTGCAGCATGGAGCTTTATCTGGCCACCATCGGCAGGCATCGCTTCTATCGAATTCATGACCAGGTTGGTCAATGCCTGAATAATCTCTGCCCTTTTCAGCGAAATATCCGGGCAATTGGCTGACATACTGGAAGTCAAAGTAATATTCGCAGGCAAAATGCCGGCAAAAGCCACCTGAATCTCCGAAAATATCTCGGAAACTGAAATGACCGAGTTGTCGCCGGCGCTTGTGCTGCCAGGGTAATGAGTCAACTGATCGACTATCTGCCTGGTTCTGCTGATGGCTTCGACAATGCGCCGGGCATAGACATGAACTTCGGAATCAGCCGCAGTCGCTGCTTCGATCAATTCACAATGCCCCAGAACCGAATGAAACATGTTGTTGAAATGATGGGATATTCCTGCGGCAATGCGACCGGCCAGGCGTGCCTTCTCGGAAACACTCAATTGCATTTCTCTTATGGCGCGCAGTTCAGCTTCGGCAGTCATAGCCTCATTTTGTTGTCTCAATTGCGCCTGCAATCGAAAAAGGCGGGCATGCGCTTCAACCCGGTGAAAAAGTTCTTCATGATTGAACGGCTTGCTGATGAAATCAGAACCTCCGGCTTTAAAACCTTCGAGTATGTCTTCCTGGTCTGAGCGGGCAGTAAGAAAAACGACCGGAACATCCCGGCAACCGGGAAGATTCTTCAGGCGCCTGCAGGTTTCAAAGCCATCGAGCTCAGGCATGACGACATCGAGAAGAATCAGTTCAGGAGTGGCACGGTTGGCAAAAGATATCGCTTCCAGGCCGCTGCGGGCCAGAGTCAGGGAAAAACCCCGTGCTGCAAGCGTCGATGCAACGACCATCAAGTTGTCGGCATTGTCATCGACGATTAGAACACGGAATTTTTCGCTTTCAGTCATAGATTCAACCGGAAATTTCAGGATCTATCTGAACTGCCAGCATTTTTAATCATCAGAATCACTTTTTCGATCTGACGACAGATGTTCTTTTCGGTAAAAATAACGAAAGCCGGTTTGCCGGTAGACACAGAACGATCAAGATGCCCTTCGATCACCTTTTGAACTTCGCTCGAAAGATTCAGAAGCTCAGGAAACACATCGGTGAAAGCTTTTCCGATCACTTCGGTATTGCGACCACCCAGGCGCAGATAGTCAAGAGTCGCACGGTTCAGGTGCAGGATCATGCCATCCCGGTTCTGAACGATTACCAGATCTGAGGCGTTTTCCATGACATTGTAGGCGCCGGCCTGCGCTTCCATAACCCTTTCCATCAATCGCGCATTCATGATCGCGATGGCAGCTACGAGAGAAAAGTTTTTGAGAATCGCTTTATCGGCATCGTCAAAATCGCCGACTTTCTTGTTCACGACCTGAAAAACCCCTATGAGTTCACCATTTATTTCAAGCGGAAATGTAATCAGATTGCGGGTTTTGCGCCCGGTTTTTTCGTCAAACTGCTTATTGAACCTGAGATCAGGATGAATCGTGCTCAGGTCGCCATAGGCATCGCTGATATGTATCGATTTTCGATTTGCGGCAGTATAACCAGCAATCGAGGTATTGTCGATTTTGACGGTAATCTCTTTGATGCCGCTGCTGTGAATACTTTGCGAGGTCAGGCAGTAATCGAATGGATCAATCAGATAAAGCGTGGCACCTTCAGCTTCAAGCAGAGAAGTGACACTGTCGACCAGAGCATCGAGCAGCTCAGTCACGTCAAAGGTGGTAAGCAGGGTTTCGCTCATCGAAATAATGTTTTCGAGGCTCTGCAGTTTCCTGTGATGATCCATTGTTCTTGCTCCTGTATTTTTATCTCAGAGCTGGTTGCGTCAACCGATGATTCTACTGTATTACCGGTCAATCAGCAACAAAAAAGCTTCAGAAGCAAAATTCTGAAGCTTTTCTAAAAACAGGGCTTAAAAAATGAATTTGAACAGGTTGAAGAATTCCATGCGCATCTTTTTCATGAAATCACGATTCCAGGACTGAACTTCTTCAAGAGTGATTTCGCGGCAGCGGGCAAAGTCTTTGTTGAGCATCTGTCTGAAAACTGCGGCCACCCGATAATCTTCAAAAGCGATGACGTCTTCTGAATCGCTGCTGTGACTGCGCGAATTAACATTATAGGCTCCGAGGGTCACGGCAAAATTGTCGAAAAGGCTTACTTTCGAGTGCAGGGTCTGAGCACCCTGATATTCAAATATGCGAGCGCCTGCCCGCAGAACCTTTTCGTAAGATTCACGACCGGCCCATCCTCCACTCGGGTGATTGTTCGACTCGATCGAGTTGGTGATCACTCTGACTTCAACGCCACGCTGAACTGCATCTTCAATTGCAGTGACCAGCCGATCAGTCGGAATGAAATAAGCTGATTCAAAAACCGCTTCACTTCGGGCACGGTTCAGATAAATCTCAAAAAGATCGAGAACGTTGTCGTCTTTGTCTGAAATCGGCGCAGTTGTAACAAATCTGGCATCAACGCCATCGCGCAGCGGCGGTTCGGAAAAATATACCGGAATCGGGCCGCGAATCAGTTTATCGACGTTTTTCAACGATTTGAATGAGTTCACGTCGGTCTTTGCCTGTTTGTATTTGCTGAGTTCACCGGTTTCGTTCCATTTGCTCAAAGTCAGGTCTTCCCAGTTGCGCTCAAAAAGACCGAGAATCTCGCGAACGACCGGCCCCTGCAGTTCAACATCGGTATCACGCCAGCCGTATTCGGCAATTTCACCCTTGGCATATTCGTCGCCGATGTTCATACCACCGACAATTGCCACGGTTTCATCAATGACAAACAACTTCTGGTGCGATCTGAAATTAGCTTTGAGCAGGTTTTTGAGAATCGGGTTATTGATGAGCACCTTGACGCCACCATTTCGCAGGCGCTGAATGACACCATCTTTCTTGCCAAACGAGAAAAAGTCATCAAGAATCAGTCTGACATCGACACCAGCCTGAGCACGCTCTATCATGATATCGGTCAACTGATTGCCGGTCTCGTCATCCTGATAAAGCAGCGTCTGAACGTAAAGACTCGACTGGGCACGCCGGGCATATTCAAAGCGGTAGTGAAAACTGGTGCGGCCGTTGGCCAGAAGCCTTACCCGGTTCAATGGCAGCAGGCGTGAACGGGTCAAAGCATCAGTAGACCCCGCCGGGTAAGTATCGAGCACCGCCTTATCGAAATCCTCAAGAGCCTTGTCGAGATCACGAGCTTTAAAACGGCGCTGCACATTGTTAACCGTGTAAGAGCCAAGATTGAAAAGCTTTACCGGCAAAGCCAGCCACGAAGTAGATGAATATTTGCCCCAGCGGGCAATCGTTGTCTGCTGAATGTCGCGGAAAGACTCACGCTTCTGGGCAACGATAGATTTCTGGCGCAGCATTTTGATTCTTGCCATCGCCTGACGCCTATTCTCTGCGTCTCTGGTGTTTCTGGCATATTTAAGCAATACATCCTGGGCCTTCGCAAGACTGCTGGTTCGTTCCAGAACCAGATCTGCCAGCTGAAAGGTCGCATCCTTGAGCAATCTTTCATCATCACAGCCAGCAATAAAGGCCTCAAGCTGCTTCTGAATGGTATCGAGCTTTGCTGACCGATCTGCGGCGCTCAAAGCAAGAACGATCGCATCGAATTTTTTCTGCAGCGCACTTTTTCCTGATTTTCTGGCCACCTGGGTGGTCGCTGAGGAATCAGAAGAACTCGAACGATCGAGAACCGGTTCGGTCGCTTCATCTGATTTGAAGGTAGCGGTAACCCCTATTGAATTGTAGTAATTTCTGCAGGCTTCCTGGAGTTCAGCGGCGAGCGATTTGACGGTCTGGGCATCAGCTCTTGAATCGACAGCTTCACGATAGTTTCTGTACACAGACTGATAACGGTCATACAGAGATTTGGCGTCTTCCTGGGCGATGGCACAGGCGAAAACGCCGGCAACAAACAATGCCAGCAAAAATGATACTCTGATGCCCGTTTTTCTGTTCATAAATACCTCACAACTGTATATAATTATTTAATTATAATAAAAACCGCTTCTTGCGCCAGAGCCAGAAGAAATGAATCGATCAATTTCTCTGTCATGATGATTGTTTCATGATTTCGCCATTAACCATGGCAAAAGATCGAAACAACGAGAAAGCAGCCAGGATTACCTGCGCCGCCGCATTTCGAAAAAGCGGCGGGCACCGTCATGCAGCATTTCTTCTTCGAACCCTTTGCAGCCTTCTTCGACTACAGGCCTGACAAGAATATCATTCTGATCACTGATCTGGCCCGGGTTGTCGTATATTGCTGCCAGCATCGACACAACCTCGGTGGTGTTGAGATTTTCGGTTGCGGCCAGGAGGGCTCTGAAACCAACAGACTGCACTGTCTGCTCCTGTCCGGAATAGGACCTGGCAGCAATGTTCTCGGCGGAAAAATATGGTAATTCCCTGATAATTTTGTTGCAGACATCTGCAGGCACGCTGACCAGGCGCACTGGCGTTTTGGCGGCCAGTCTGCTGATTCCATCGGCAGGAACCGCACCAGCATAATAAACAGCATCGACATAACCGTCACTCAACGACTCGGTGGCACGGGTAAAGCGTTCATATACGAAAGTATAATCTTCTGGTTTCAGACCGGCGGCGCCAAGCACCAGCATGACGCTTGCAGCACTGCCACTGTCTCTTTCACCGACGGCAATCCGCTTTCCCTTAAGATCGCTGATGGTTTTGATACCTGAATCAGCCCTGACAACTATCTGAATAACCTCAGAATACAATGAAGCAAGGATACGGAGCTCTCTGAAACGGTTACTGGCAAAACCATGTGAGCCGGTAAAAGCCATCCAGGCAACATCGCTCTGAATAAGAGCCAGGTCGATCTGCCCGCGGCGCAGATACTCGATATTGGCCAGCGACCCGGCCGTCGGTTCTGCTATGGTGACCAGCCCCTTGAGTTTGCTGCTGAAAAGTCTGGAAATGGAATTCCCGACAGGATAATAGGTTCCGTTGATACTGGCGGTACCCATCGAATAAAACTTCTTGATCAGCCGGACCTGGTAATCATTGCCGGCATGGCAGACAGAAAGTCCGATCAGAACGATCAATATTGCCAAAAAAAGGATTTCAGCTCTTCGCATGTTCGTCACCCTTTCTCTGCCAGGTTGTTGTCATATTGCCGCGTTCGCCGCTGGCCTTCATAGCTTCTTGAGTGCGATCGACAAGCTGATAATGCCTGTCCATTGAACTTTCATACTGACAGATGCCAACGCTGACCGTAAGCTTGAAAGAAAAATCATCGCGTTTGACTTCAAATGCTGAAATCCGCTCACGCAGGCGTTCAGCAAAAATCAACGACTGTTCGGCGTTCGTATGGGCCAGAATCGCCGCCATTTCATCATGCCCGGTGCGCGCGGTAATATCAGTTGCCCGCACCGATTCTCTAAGAATACGGGCCACATCGAAAAGCGCTGCATCAATGGCCTTCTGACTGTAACGATCCTTCAAAGCCGCAAAACCATCGATAGAAAACATCACCAGGGTTAAAGGAAAACCGAAGCGTCTGGCTCTCTTTATTTCGTCTTCAAGTCGGATATCGAAAAATTTGCGCACGTACAGCTCGGTCTGGCCATCGACGATCGACATTTCATGCAGTCTGGCATTATCGATCGACATGGCCATCTGGTTGGCAACCGCAAGCAGCAGTTCGAGGTCTTCAGAAGTGAATGGCCTGCTGTTGGAACGATCGGCAAGATTGATTACGCCCATGGTGTTTCCGGTGACTGTCAGAGGCACGGCAATAAGAGTTTCGGGCGCCCTGGTTCCGGCACTGCTGTCATAGCTTTTGAAACGTTCGTCATTGCGGCAATCCATGCAGAGAATCGCTTCCCCGCTTCTGGCAACCTCACCGGCAATGCCTTCGCCGACTTTAAGAACAAACTTGCTTCTGGTGCCGGGTTGAGCATTTTCAGACTGCCCGGGAGGCGGCTCAGATTCCTTCGCTTCAGCTGAGGTTCGAAAACTTTCGACCTTCAGAACGGTGCGATCTTCGTTGAGAAGCATGATCGAGCCGCGGCGCGCCTGGAAAAGCTCGATAAGGTGTTCGAGACAACCGTCAAGAGCCTGCTGGTAGGTCGCAGAAGTGTTTATCAACTGGGTAACCCTGTAGAGAGCACTGAGCTCCATAACTTTCCTGCGTATTCGCCTGCTCATATTGTTGAAACAGCCGGCAAGAAAACCCAACTCGTCGCTGCGGTTGATGTCGACCGTAGCATCGAGATTGCCCTCGCTCAGTTCGTCTGCCTTGCGGGCAATTTCAATCACCGGCCTGGTCATTCTGATACTGAACCAGGTAGCTAGAAGAAAAGCGACGATCGACAATACAATGACAAATTTGAAAGTCTTGCGACCGATCGATCTGGCGACGGCGTAGACTTCGCCGGCATTCTGAAACACAAAAATTCTCAGACCATAATGCAGAATTGGTAACGAAATCACCACCTGTGGTGGAGTTCCGTTTTCCTTTGGTAGAAGATCATAGGCTCCGCAGGGCTTTTCCATCAGATCGGAAATCAGTTCTTTCGGGAAATCAGGCTGCTCGAGAATGTTTTCACCGTTTTGAGTAACGAGATAATAGCGAAAATTTGTACCAAAAGTTATGCCTTCGAGAGATTTGCGCAGTTTGAGAAATGAAACCGTCGATATGACGACGGCCCCCTCATTGGAACAGGTAACCGGCGCCTTGACATGAAAAGCTTCCGGTGAAAAAAAGATACTCTGAGAAGCATTCTGGAAAAGCATCTGTTCGGGAACCGACAACGAGGTTATCGCCCCGCGATCTGGTTTAGAATGAGCCAGCAGATTACCGTCAGAGGCGACCATTACCAGGCGTTCAACGTATTCATATGCCTGATCCAGTTGCTGCAGAGCATGTGAAGCTCCTTCAGACGCAGGAGCATTCAATCTGACGTCTGAGGCAACGAAACGGGTGAGTTCGTCGTAGACGGTTACATACTGGTCTACTTCGTATTTAACCTGCTGAAAAGCCTGAATATTGCCTTCAATGAGAATATCACGGGCAATTTCACCAAGAATATTGAAAGCATAGATTCCGAGGGATAGCAGCGGCAGAAGGGTCAGAATAAAAATTCCGATCCAGACCCTGACTTTGATACTCTTGAAAAAGCCCGGCAGGGCTGTTCTGGTTTCGTTCATCATCACTACCTGATCGTTTGGTTTCGTACCCTGTCAGTGTAATAAACTTATGGTCAGATAGTAAAGAATTATTGCATTGGTTTGCAATCACGCATCAGTCGGTTAAATCTGGCCGAAAAATCAGAACGGCGTGAACTTTTCAAGGCCAGCGTTTCGGGCAGATTGCGCCAGATGTCATGAATACCTTTAGTTGCGCCGGCTTCAAGCAGCAGTCTGGTAACTTCAAGATAGTCGGTCTCGTTTTCTGAGGCTGCCGGGTATTCGGGTCGGTTTGCCGTAGACTTCGCAGCAAGATGCAGCGGGGTCTGCCAGTCATCGTTGAGACAATCAGGGCTCGCTGCGTGCAGCAGCAGGTGTTTCACGATCTTCGGACATCCGGTTGCGGCGGCTATATGCATTGGTAGGTTCCCGGAACGATCAGCGATCAGAAAATCCCCGCGCCGTGACAGAAGAAAGAGAAAGATATCCGGAAAGCGGTAAAATGCCGCATAGTGCATGGGAGTCCAGCCTTTCAGGCTGTCGACAGAATTAACATCAGCGCCGGCATTTATCAAAACATTCACTATAGCCATATGCCCATTGATCACCGCCAGGTGCAAAGGCGAGCGCCCAAGTTCATCGTTCATGGTCGCCAGATCGGTGTCATGCGCTATCGCCTGTCTGACGGCATCGAGCTGGCCATCAACTATCAACCTGTAAAAAGACGCAGCCCAGACAATAGATGGCATGAGAGTCGCAAACAACAACATGGCACAGATGCCAATCCGATGCTTTCCGGCTTTACAATGCTTAAACAAATCTAATTCACCAGCTTTTAAAAACTCTGCTAGAATTATATTAGAAATTGACACCAGGAGAAATAGCATGAAGAGAATTTTATGTGGCCTTCTGTTGGTTCTGCTCTCAACAGCTATCTTTGCCCAACAGCCCCCCGAAAAGAATATCCAGATATTGGTCAACGGCCTGGGGTTCGCCTTCCAGGGCAAAGACTTCAAAACTGTAAAACTGGCGCTGATCAGTGAAAAATCTGATAAGAGCTCAATGGCGACAGCCTCAGGCTCATCGACTGACGCAGTTGGATCAGCACAGATCAAGGGCCGGGTCGTCATCGGAGGTTACGATTACCTGTTGAAAGTAACCATGTATGAAGGAATAAACATCGAAGCGGACATGTTTTCCGAAGAAATTCACCAGAATGCCTCTTCCTCAGGCAAAGCAGACAGTCTGCCAGTACCCATTGGTCATGTGTCACTCAATCTGAGTGAGCCTGAACCCGGCAACCCTGTTATTCTCGGCTCATTGCGTCTGAACGACGAGAAGGTGACTGCAGTGAACGGTGAATTCGAGCTCTATCTCAACGACATCACCAGAAAGCAGAAGCAGAAAGGTTCTGAAGAAAACGATCAGCAGGGTTCGGGGCAGTAAATCAGAACCTCAGACGTAACAGATTGACCGATTCCGTTTTTCCCTTCAGCTGAACGCTGCCGTGCGGTTCGCTCAGGCAACCGGTTAACGCGACCCCGGCTTCGCTTGCCAGGTATCTGCGATCGGTGAGTTCGGCAGCCTTTGCATTGATGCGGGCGGCAGTGTTGACCGTATCGCCGATGATGGTAAAGTCACGCTTGCTGCTGATGCCAAGAAGGCCCGCAATTATGTCACCGGTATGAATGCCCACGCACACCGGGAACGGCAACAAACCGTCTCTGGCCGCATCGTCAATCAGTCTTAAAGCCTGCATGGCCATGCGGTTGCTTTCACCGGTGCCGGCAGGGCTGTAGAAGTAAGCAAGAATCTTTTCCCCGATGATTTTATCGGCTTCACCGTCATTGTTCATGATAATGCCGCAGAGAACGTCGATCTGAGAGCTTATTTTTGCAAGCAGCTCATCGGCGGGCACTGAATCATATAAAGAACTGAACCCTGGAACTGCAAGATACATGACGGTTACCTGAAGATGCTGGCCTGCTTCAGCCCGTCTTAGGCTTTCTTCATCGCCAGCCACCCGCCTGGCGGCACGCGACACCATCTCTCCCATGAGTTCACGTTCCTGCAGTCCCCGGGCCATACCGTTGAAAGCCTGCATCATCTGGCCCAGTTCGTCACGACGACCGGTCTGAATGCGGTAATCGAAGCGCCGGCCCGACATGTTTTTTACGCCGGCAATCAGCTGCCAGACTGGATCGGATATATCGGCGGTCACAAGAAAGGTCAAGGCGGCTATTGCCAGCAGTGAAACGAGTATCAACAGCAGCAGCTGCTTTCTGAAGCCTTCGACAGAGGCAAGAATGTCGTTTTCCGGCGCCATGCCGATCATGATCATGTTCTCATTATGACTGCCAATTCTGGCTTCGATCAGACAATCGCGGCCGGCAAAACGCCCTCTGGTGCTCACCGGCGCTTTGAGCGCTACCGGCCAACGCACATATCTGCTGACATCAGGGTCCCAGCCGCCGGTCCAGGGCTGTTTAAAGGCACCATAAGAAGTTTTGGCTTCGGCATACAACGGGTATGGGTTGGAAACCTTTTTAAGTATTCTGCGCACTGCAGAATTGAGGGTATCGAAAAATAGCCACAAAACGATTCTATCCGGGTTGATGAGACCAGGTTTGGGTATCATCTTCATACAACCAACGCCCGATGCATATAAAAGTCTCATCGGCATATTCAAACCGTGAACAAATTTGAAGTATGCATCGATGCCGAACAGAGAGCGGAAAAGAGCCAACCCGGCATCTCGGGTCATTTCATTCTTGACCGCTTCGCCATCGGGTTTATCATCAGCTGCAGAAGCTCTGCGATCAACCCCGAGATCGACAAAAAGATTCACGAGAAAAACATTGATGAACTTTTTGAAATCGCCGACATCACCAACGGCTTCGGTGGGATACACGGCGTGCTGCCACCCGTAACTGCTGAAAACTACCATTTCGACGAAACTGGTCGGCCCGGTATACTGATGTCTGACTTTTGCCGTATCTCTCACATAGTTTGAAAATTCCCGAAGGTGTTCTGCATCAGGCTTTTCAACAGCGCTGGTCATCCTGAGAAACTCTTCAGAATCTGATATCGCATGCATTTTGTCCCATTCCACGATTTCCTGCATGAACTGGCGGCGCTCAAGCTGCTCGAAAAGTGCAATCATCTGCACCCGCTGTTCCTGAAGCTTCATATCCCGCTGTTCAGTCGCGTACCATTCATTAATCGTGTAGACACAGGTAATCGGAACTACAGCCGCCGCAAAAAGCCCCAGCCAGAGTTGCGAAGCAAAACTTCTGGCAACCAGAGTCTCTGAATAGACGCTCCGGTACCAGAGCGAGCTGAAAACGATAACCAGCAGCAATGCAACCGGGTAGTAAATATTGCTGCCCGACCAGGTTTCCACGGCGATCCACAATTGATAATCTTGGCCAGAGACCTTTATACCGGTTTTCCTGATCAACCAGCCCGGTAGAACATTTTCGGTAACCTGTGCAAGCTTTTCTGCAGCTACCGGAAATCCGGCAGAAACAAAAGGAGCGCTGCCATTGCCGGTTATGGCAAATATGGCTTTTTCTGAGCCAAGAAACTGCTTGAGAATGCTCATAGAGCACTTCTTCAATTCGTCACTGAAAATGAGACAGATTAACCCGCCTATCTGCAGAATGTCATGATCGGATGGATTGGCACGCAGCATTGGCCCGGAAAAATCGGCTCTTGCTTTGGCAAGAAGCTCAGGATTTCTCAGTAACAGGGGTTGCCAGTAAAGGAACCCTTCACGGCCATCGCGCTTGATTGCAACAATGTGCGCGTAGCCTTCATCGATGAAGTATCTGGGGTCGATGCTGGCTCCAAACAGCTTACCAGCTTCCCGGACAGCTTCTTTTTCTTCAGGGAAGGCGCGATTGTAATATTTTGCCGCCATTATGCGCAAAAATTCTTCAACAATCGGATATTCTGACGCACGACCTTGAAAATGCACCAGTCGCCAGGTATCGTCAGGCAGCGTCATTGAAGCACCACCCGGCTTATGGAGTATCCCAGCAATCTCCGGCTGCAGTCCTATACTTCTGAGTCTTACCTTCATGGCATCAGCAGCGGTCTGCAACTGTGAATCCGAAATACCATCGGGGTTCCATGGAAATACCGACATTGCTTCGCTCT
>CAZPCO010000032.1:0-13188 GCA_964585025.1 uncultured bacterium
GCTGTACATATGCCGCCGTAGAAGCGGGCGTATCTGAAGCGGTAGTATTTCCTCATGTAACAGAAACCGGCAGCAGTCGCTCAAAATTCTAACCGCACAAGATGGGCAATTTGAAAAATGCCAGCAGATTGCATACAATTGCGTTTAGAAAGCGGGTGTTGCAGATATGCCAAAAGCATTTGAAACTACGTTCTCACCTCCGCCATTATTCCGTCTGGCAGTGCGTTGTCTCTGTATCGAAAATGGCCGGGTATTGCTGGTTCGCCACCTTTCAGCTTCAACACAAAAGGAATTCTGGACCTTCCCTGGCGGTCTGGTCGAAAAAGGCGAGAGACTTGAAACTGCAGCCAGCCGCGAATTGTTCGAAGAAACAGGATTATCGGGTATTCCCTGTGGCATAGCCGCGCTGCAGGAATTTGCCGGCAATGGTCTTCTCGAGGTAATTATCGTGTTTTCCAGCCTGGAAGGTGAAGTAAAACTCGGTTACGACCCTGAGTTGCCGGCCGATGGCCCGAAAAAACTGCGCGAACTGCGCTGGTTCTCAGGTGATGAACTGCCGCAGATGCAGAATATGGATCTGATCAGAGCATTTATTTCCGGTTCAGGTTCAGACCGCATGCTTGGCCTGCCGCACCTGATGAACTGCGATTGATCATGGGCACAACCGGGTAGTCCTTGATCACGATCGAGAAAAGTGGCTCAGAAACATCCCGGGCCAACATCACAAAAACTGAAATACCGCTGTCCGCCAATCAGTATCAGAAAACGCGCAGCAACCATTCGCCTGCCGGCTTTGAACGCCCGACAACCGCCGCCAGGGAGTAACCGGAGGCATGCAGATCGGCAAGCACGCTATCTACAGCGTCAAAATCGACTAGAAAAAGAAGGCCACCGGATGTTTGCGGGTCGAGAGTCAGCATACGATCGACATAAGGCAGATCTGTGGCAAAACTGGTCACTGCTTCGACATATTTCTGGTTGCGGAAAACACCGCCAGGAATGCAGCCCATATCAATAAGCCGCTTCACTCCGGGCAGAACCGGCAGCTGCGCGGCAGAAAATTCCAGAGAAATGCTGCTGGCGCGGGCAATGTGCATGGCATGCCCAAGCAGTCCAAAACCGGTGATATCAGTGGCACATTTCACGTCATATTTCTGCATGATCTCTGCCCCGGCACGATTGAGCTGTTTCATGGAAGTCAGAGCAAGTCGATAATTTTCTGGTTCGGCCTCACCAATACGCTGTCCGGCAACCAGGACACCGGTTCCCAATGGCTTGGTCAGAATCAAAGCCTGATCAGGCCGTCCTTTGCTGTTTGCAACCACCCGGGATGGATGAACCACACCAGTAACGGCAAGCCCATACTTTGGTGGCGAATCAGCAATCGTGTGACCGCCAACAATTATTCCACCCGCTTCCAGAATCTTTTCATAGCCGCCACGCAGAATTTCACCAAGTATTTCCATGGGAATGCCGGACGCCGGGAACATGACCAGGTTCATCGCCGTCAGCACCCTGCCCCCCATGGCATAAACATCACTCAAAGCATTGGCTGCCGCAATCTGCCCGAATTCATAAGCATCTGAACAGACAGGCGGAAAAAAATCGGTAGTTTCGATCAGTGCCATCTCATCGTTGATCTTAAAAACACCCGCATCGTCACAGGTATCGATACCAACAAGCAACCGGGGATCAGAAATGCCTGGAAATCTCTGCAGCGCCTGAACCAGGACTTCGGGAGACAGTTTTGCCGAACATCCGCCTGACTCTACAGTTGTCAGCAGATCGAATTGCGGCATATCGCCGGCTTCAGAATGAACCTGAGGCGAGAAACCGAGCGGAGCAATCGCTGCAAGTGCCCTTGAAGAATCAACCGCTGCAATCTTTAGGCACATGCCGCATTCGGAAGATATGTTTTTCGGCGTGGCAATTACCTGAAGCATGAGACCGGCAATTCTACAGGCATCTTCGGCTTTGATCACCTCACGGGTGCTGCGAAACAGAAGTAATATTTCACTCATGCAAAAATCTCCCGCAAAGCGCACAGAACCCGTTCAAAATCGGCCAAACAATGCAGGCGGGAGGGCGATAACCGCACCGTACCAGTTGGAAAGGTACCCAGTGTCTGATGAGTGAGTGGAGCACAATGCAGACCGGCACGGACCTCGATGCCATAACTTTCACTAAGACGGGTAGCTATTTCTGCCGGGTCAAGACGTTCATGACAAAATGAAAAAAGGTTGCCCTGGTTCTCAGGGTTTGCCGCTCTTAAAAGTCTGATTCCTGGCAGAGAAGCAACTGCATCGATGAATGCCAGATATTCGCTGCGAGTATGACGCGCCGGTGGCACATTTTCGACAGCCGCCAGCAGCCCGAAAACACCGGCAATATTACCGGTGCCGGCTTCAAAAATGTCAGGCGCAAAATCTGGCATATCGGTGCTTTCTGAAATGCTTCCGGTGCCTCCGTATATCAGAGGCTCGATATTCTGAGGGTGGCGGACGAACACCCCACCGGTGCTTGTTGGCCCCAGCAGGCTTTTGTGCCCGGTAAAAGCCATATAATCGAGCCTCCAGTCATCGACGTGCAACTCTACTGCACCGGCAGACTGGGCAGCATCGACCAGAATCGGAACATCGCCAGCTGCTTTGCGAATTTCCTGAAGCGGCTGAATCAGGCCATTTACATTGCTCTGGTGATTGATGACTACCAGCCGCGTCTTCGAGGACAACATGCGTGGCAGCTCTTCTACCCGCACCAGACCATCAGAATCTGCGGGCAGAACACGCCAGGTTATGCCGCGAAGGCGCTTCATGGCAGCAAGAGGTCGCATCACGGCATTGTGTTCAAGGGGTGAAACCAGCACTTCATCACCAGGCTTGAGCAGCCCCTGCAGCACAAGATTGAGACCGGCAGTGGCGTTTGGTTGAAACGTCAGACACTCGGCGCGACCGATGCCGAACTCAGCTGCAAGACGATCCCGGGCTCTTTCTACCACTCGACTGACTTCAAGCGCCCGACGGTAAGCGCTGCGACCGTATGGCCCGCCCAGCTCATCGAGATAGCGGGTCATCGCCAGAGCAACCTGAGGCGGTTTCGGAAATGACGTGGCACAGTTGTCAAAATACAGGTTCGAGCTCAAACCTTTCTCCTTCAGGGTGCAAAGACAGTTCCTGCCGATGCAACGGTCTGCATGATATCATACATGTTCGAAACCCGGCCGATCTGCAAGCTGGGCTTCAGTGCAAAATAATCAAGGCAGGTGCCGCAGACGAGAATTTTTATGCCCCGCGATTCAAGTTCTTTGAGCGCAGCAAGAACCGGCGAATTTTCGCAGGCCAGAGTTACACCCTGATTGTAAAACAGAATTGATGAAGGCAGCGGATTTGTTTCTCGGATTGAGTTGATGCATGCCTGCATGAGAATCCT
This sequence comes from uncultured bacterium, assembly GCA_964585025.1. Taxonomy (GTDB): domain Bacteria; phylum Muiribacteriota; class Ozemobacteria; order Ozemobacterales; family Ozemobacteraceae; genus Rifleibacterium. The sequence goes on from CAZPCO010000032.1 coordinate 3,430, forward strand.
GCCAAGTTCTTCACTGCCGCTGCCCATATACTGACGATTGATCACCAGAACATAAGGCAACCGGCGGCCGTCATCGACACGACAATATTCTTCAGGACGTGCAGAATTGCCAGAAACGGCTACGGCAGTGCAGCATACCGTGTAGATACCGTCTTTCTCAGCATTATCAGGATTACAGCCTAAGTCCTGAAGAAAGCGCATTACATTGTCGCGGGAAGTGGCATTATCAAGCATGATCTCGAGCTTATCGCCAGGCGCCGCTTTTTCCAGAGCCTTTTTCGTCATGATCAGAGGTTTTGGGCAAAGCATTCCGCGTGCATCTATCTTCAGTTCACTCATAATATGAATCCTTTTAGCAAAATTTTGCACAAGCTGCGTTTCAGCCCGAAAGTGAAAACGCCCTTGAAAAATCGTCCTTAGCTTGATGAATGGCAGTGATTCGGCTGGTATTCGGATGCGAAGCCAGCGCCGCGACAATACCATTTTCAGCACCGGTCACAACGACGTGAAATGCAGCATTCGGAGGCATTTTTCGCAACCAGCCTGAATTGTCGAGAATCACTCGCGCCACATCATCGGCCGTGACTGCAGTTCCAGGCTGCCGGCATGAAAGTGCCGCAAAAAGTTCATGACGGTGAACATGCTCAGCGTCGAGAGGAGCGCCGATGCACCAACCGCCAACCACCGCCACAACACAGGAAGCTTCGGCAGCAATCTGTGGTTCGTGAGGAGCATGTGCTTTAACCGGTCGTCCTGCTGAACCATCAGCTTCAACAACCAGATGATTGGCAGTCCCTTTGAGCAACAGGGTTTCGTCAGTATTAAAGCCGAGACATTTGCCGCCTTCGATACGACTTGCCACCGTAACCATTGTTGCTGGCTTTGTCGTTAAACTTGTAATCACCGAATCCAGAGTGCCGACCCTCAGGTCAGAGCACTGATCCGATGAAGGAACCCAGATTTTTGTTGTAGTGCTACAGATTGTCGTCTCATGGCGCGCCGCCCATGCGGTAGCCAGACTGAACATCAGGCTTGTCTTGCCGCCACCACCTATAAGCCAGACATCGCTGTAATCAAGAAGCCTCTTCATCTGTTGATCAGTCGGAAACGGCACATTATCGCTTCCAGAACTGCACCGCTGATCGTGCGCCCTTTATCTGAAAGTGTAAAACAGGCACTCACTTCTCCACGGGGGTCGACATCGCCCAGTTTGATATTTTGAGTAACCTGCAGACCATCGTGAAGAATGCCACGCAAAACGCCGGGAACTCCTGTTCTGACTGGATTTTCATCAACCCAGGCAACCAGATCTCCTGCCTGAAGTAGCTCGCCGATCGGTCGCCCACCGCGAACTTTGCCGGCACAAGGTGCCCGCAGAACCCGTCCAGTGGTAATTCCGGCCATAGCACCGGGAACCCCGGTATCAGGCGCAGCGCTGCCATTTTCGAGTAACCGGCCAAGATCGTGACCGCGATTGGTCTCGACGACAAAATGGGCATCGACACCACAGACGGCCCCAGGCCCCAGACTTATAACCAGCGGGGCCTGAGTGACCGATGTTGCGCCGGAACATTTCAGCAGACGGGCATCGACCAGCACCTCGGGCCGCCAGGTTGGCAGTATTCCCGCCTCGGGGTCGACGACAACAGCAATGTGATCTAAGCTGTCCGGCAGTTGCTGACCTGATTTCCAGAGGCGGCCGCAAACGCCTTCAACGACAATTTCGTTATCCCAGACAGCGCTGCAGAATGATACGGCACGTCTGACCGCGAGTGGTTCACTGATCTCGGTCATGACCACTGTAAAACCGGCACGAAAAAGACGGTGTGCCGTACAACTGGCAAGTTCGCCGGCTCCGAGAACAAGCACTTTCATGATTTTGCCTCCAGATCAGCAGGCGTATCCAGATCAAGAATTACGCCGGGATCATCGACATTTATCAGCACCAGGTTTTCCTGGCGCTGCTGTAGAAGGTTACGGGCACCGCGGTCGCCCGCAAGCTCACGCAATGCAGCGAAGTGACCGGCTCCGAATACTACCGGGTGGCCGCGGCGACCAGCGTAAACCGGTGCGACGATTGCGTGCCGACCGAGTGGTTGCCATGCTTCGATTAGAGCTGAGATAGTTTTTGCAGTAATTTCCGGCATATCTGCCAGTCCGACGACTACCGCAGTTGTTTCTGATGGCAGGGCCATGGCAGCAAGACGCAGCGAGCTTCCCATTCCTTCGTCAGCTTCAAGATTGACAAGCACTCGCACCCTTGCCTGTTGCCGCCTCGAATCTGAATACCTGCGGACAAGAAGAATCTCGTCGATCTCCGGCACTGCCGTCCAGTGTGCCAGCGTAGCATCGAGAACGGTAGTTCCCCGCCACGGGAGATTCAGCTTGTCGCAACCCATGCGCTGCGAAGCTCCCGCGGCGAGAAGAACCCCAAGAATCATGTTAAATGCGGCCGAGAGCCCGCAGAATTTTTTCCGGTGTAAACGGCCAGCTTCTGATCCAGACACCGGTTGCATCGTGAATGGCAGCGGCTATTACAGGGGCTGCACCATTGCAGGAAATCTCCGAAATCGACTTGGCGCCCATTGGCCCAAATGGGTCGTTGGTATCTACCAGAACCGCTTTGAAGTCATCCGGCAGATCGCCCATCTGCGGTACCTTATAATCGCTGAAGTTGGGGTTCAGACACTGCCCATGCTCATCGAAGATCATTTCTTCATAAAGGCTGTGGCCGATGGTCTTGAGAACCCCGCCATAGATCTGACCGAGCGCAAGCTCAGGATTAATAGGCGTACCGGCATCCTGAAGAGCATAATATTTGCGGAGTTTCACTTTACCGGTGCGGGTATCGACTGCGACTTCACAGAAATGAGCTCCGTACGGGAACGAGCCCTTGTCGGTGATGAAATGTGCCGGTGCGATAAGCTGCCCATGCCCGGTGCCGCTCTGAGTTCGACGGGCAATCTGCTCGTAGGTGACCTGACCGGAAAGGCCTTTGACAACCCCGGGCCAGGCAAGCTGCAGATTGTTCTCGGGTTCCTGAAGCATATCGGCCGCTTCTTTGATCAGCATCGATTTCATCTTGATCGCTGCATTGAGAACCGCGCCACCAGAGAAGTAGGTTCCGGACGATGCATAAGCGCCGACATCGAATGGTGTGCTGTCGGTATCAGCGGCCAATACCGCTACATTTTCCAGAGGCACCATGAGAGTCTCGGCGGTCAGCTTGACCGCTACGGTTTCAAGCCCGGTACCAAGATCGGTGCCGCCGGAAAGAACCATGAACGTGCCGTCACCAAACTGGGTAATGGCGGCATTTGCCGAATCAAGACCCGGCAAGCCTGAACCCTGCTGAATGATAACGACACCCTGACCGATTTTTACGTCAGGATCGCTGCTGGCTTCCTTTTTGCCCCAGCCAATAAGCTTTTTGCCCTCGTCGAGAGCCGGGCCCAGGCCACAGGTATAAACGAGCTGCGGCGTGCCTTCACGGCCTTCACCAAGGCAGCGGAGAATTTCGAGCATGGCCCCTTCGCGCACCCGGTTCTTCTCGATGAATGCGAGCTGATCCATGCCAAGTTTGGTGGCCATTTCTGCAGCAGCAAGCTGCAGGGCGAATGAACCCTGCGGAGCGCCGTAACCCTGATAGGCACCGGTCGGGGAGATATTCGAATAATAAGTATTGACGTCGAACCGCACGTTGTCACAGAGAAACAGTGGCAGCGACTTGGAACAGGCGTTCATCGGAACGGTCAGACAGTGTGCGCCATACGGACCGGTATTCGCTTCCAGATCCATGTGCATTGCCGTCAGCCGGCCGTCTTTTTTGGCGCCCAGTTTGACGCGAACGCGCATGGTATGCCGGGTGCGTGAAGCGACGAATTCTTCTTCACGTGTATAGCGGTAGAGAACGTCACGACCGGTAACCCAGGTTGCCCAGGCAGCGACTTCTTCGAGCACCATGTCCTGTTTGGCGCCGAAACCGCCGCCAACGCGTTCCTTAATGACCCTGATCTTCGTCTCTTTGACCCCGAGAATGCTCGCTATGATGCGACGCACATGCGATGGCACCTGGGTTGAAGCGTGCAGAACCAGGCGATCGCCTTCCATGCGGCTGTATACAATATGCGGTTCGGCCGGAGTGCACTGTATCTGGCAGGTTTCGTAAACCTGTTCATGAACGACTTCAGCTTCGGCAAAACCTTTTTCGATGTCGCCAATACCGCCATGAACCGATGCCGCAAGATTGCGGTGCGGGTCGGCATGAATCGGAAACTGGTAAATGATACGGCCTTCACGCGGATCGACACCCTGGTTATATTTATCCAGGTCAGCAGGAGCTCCGACAACGTATTCTACCTTAGCTTTGTGAACGATCGGCGCTCCGGGGCGTTTGGCTTCATCGATCGTGAAAACGCCCGGCAAAACGTCGTATTCTACATCGATAAGTTTCAGGGCAGCCTCGGCAATTTCGAGCGTTTCGGCAACGACGCCGGCGACGCGGTCACCGACGTGGCGCATTTTCTGATCGAACATGCGGCGGTCGTAGGGAGAAGGTTCCGGGAACCCCTGCCCCGCCGGATTATACCAGACATCAGGGCAGTTCTTGTAGGTAAATACTGCGACGACGCCGGGCAAAGCTTCAGCGCGCGCGGTATCGATGTGTTTGATAAATGCATGAGCATGCGGACTTGGCAGCACCTTGAGATGACAGTGACCAGGACGCACCCGGTCTTCAACGAACGCGGCTTCGCCGCGGGCCAGAAGATAACCGTCAATTTTGCCTTTGGCAGCGCCAACATAACGCATATCTTCTCTGAATTTCGGCATTTCAAATGGGGTTGCCGGATCTTTGCGTCTGGCTACCGCCAGTTCAACAGCGCCGTAAATCTGCTCATAACCGGTACAGCGGCAAAAAGTACCGGACAGGGCATCTTTAACCTGCTCACGGGTGGGTTTTTCAACTTTGTCGAGCAGCTCGACGATACCCATCAGCATGGCTCCAGTACAATAACCACACTGAACTACCCCGGCATCGACAAAGGCAGTCTGCAGACCGGTCAGTTCGCGGGGCTTTGCCAGCCCCTCAACGGTGCGCAGATGCCGGCCTTCGACCTGCCCGGCAACCAGAAGACAGGTGTTTTCAAGCCGGCCATCAACCAGAATCGCGCAGTTGCCACAAGTGCCTTCTCCGTCGCAGCCATTGCGCACTGACAGAATTCCAGACCGGCGCAGAACATCGCGCAGATTTTCACCGGGTTCGGCTTCAAGAATACGTGGAGAACCATTGAGTGTAATTGATATGGACATCAGCGCGCTCCTTTGCTGGAAGAAACCCTGGCTGCAGCAGACTGTAAAACCCTTGCGCCAAGAGCAGCCGCCAGTTGTCTTTTAAAGGCGGCACTGCCACGCAGGTCGTCAATCGGCTTTACAGCAGCGGCTATCATGGATTCAATTTTATCAACAGGCGGCAGCGGCTGCCCATCGAGAGCCTTTTCGACAACGTTGAGGCGAATAACATGCTGCGCTACGCCGCCGATGGCAAGAATTGGCCGGCAGACCCGATTGGCATCTACCGTGAGAGACGCCGCAGCCGTAACGATGGAAATGTCGTTGGCAGTTCTGGTGTGTTGTGCAAGGCCATAAGTGCGGGTAGAAGCCGGCACAAAAATACCAAGAACCAGAGAAGGCTCTCCGGCAAGAAATTCGTCGAGCGGCAATTCACGATCGACCAGCATCACCCTGGCTTCGGCAGCCAGCAGAACTGGAATCAGATTAGCGCAGGATTTGTTGGCACCAACCTGCCCACCGACCGTGGCCTGATTGCGAATGTTGCGGTTGGCCATCTGGGCAGCGGCTTCCTTGAGAAATTCTGGCATTTCAGAGTGTTCGACCAGCTGCTGAAAAGTGACGCCAGCGCCAATGCGGATTCCGTTGGCAGTAACTTCAATCTTATTGAGGCCAAGCCCGTTAAGATCGATGAGGGCGGTTGGTCGAGCAGCATGAAGCTGGTTGACTTCAGTGCCTCCGGCAAGAAAAACAGCGCCCTGCCCCAGCCTGGCTTTCAGCTGCACGGCATCCGCCACGGAAGTCGGTCGGTGATATGAAGGGATCATGATTCCTCCTCGAGGTTGACAGAAATTGGAGTGAAAAAACTGTTTTGCACCTGAAAAACCAGCATCATTGCAGTCAGGTGAAGCACTTCGGAAAAGAATGAGCACCGGGTTTTGCATAACCATTCAAAACCAGCCCGGGTTACATGACAAACTATGATCATTCTTCCTTCCCTGAAAGGCATTTTTAAAACAGCTGTTTAAAGCATTTTTAACATAACAAACCAGCCATCGTATCAACGACTGGTTCGCATTGATTATCTCATAAAATGCGAAAACTTTGTAGTAAAAAAAGATACCTGACTTCAAATGCTGCGCTTATCCTGCTAGAATATCGCAGGCAGCAAATTTCATTAACAGCAGAAGAATTTCCTTCTGCCTGCCGCCCGACAGGAGCAGAAAATGACAATGTCAACAGGAACACGCGAAATAATCGACATGGCAGGGCGCCGGGTCGTGATTCCCGACCCTATTGAAACCATCTACGCGCCATCTCCATATGGATTCACCCTGCTTTGTTCTATCGCGCCAGAAAAGCTCCCAGGGGTTCTGCAACCCATGCAGAGCGAAGAAATGCGATTTCTGCCTCCCTGTCTGCATCACCTGCCGGTAATCGGGATGTTGCCGAATATCGACCTCATCGCCGCCGCCAGACCTGATTTAATGGTCATATGGGCAGATAAGAAAAAGCCCTTTCACAAGAAATCCGAAGATGCCTGCAACAGTCTTGGAATTCCCTTCGTTTACGTCATCATGGAAGATCTCGTCGACCTGCGTGACTACCCGGAAGCCTACGCTTTTCTCGGTCGAATTTTTGGCTGCGAGGCTGTAACCGCGCCAAAGGCCGAATATTGCCGGCAGACATTACGTGATGTTGAAGCGACATTACAGCAGACCCCCCCGGAAAGGCGGCCACGCGTCTATTACGCCGAAGGTCGCGACGGACTGGCCACCGAATTTGACGATTCGCTGCATGCCCATCTGCTGAAAGTGGCCGGCGATGTCAATGTTCATCGGGGCCAGATACAAACCCATGCCGGCATGGAAAAGGTCACCATCGATGAGGTGGCGGCAGCCGACCCTGATGTCATAATCGCCATGGACAAAGTATTTTTCGCCGATGTTTTTCAAAATCCCGCCTGGAATAAAGTAAAAGCGGTTCGCGATCGCCGGGTCCATCTCATTCCTTCGCTGCCGTTCAACTGGTTCGACCGGCCGCCCTCGTTCATGCGCTTTCCTGGTCTTAAATGGCTTATGAAGCTTATCTACCCGGATTATTTTAATGTCGATATGATTGAAGAAACCAGACATTTCTTCAGCCTGTTTCTGAATGTCAGCATCTCTTCGGTCGATGCGGCAGAACTGCTTGGACAACCGACCCGGCACCATATCACCGGCCTGAAATCCCACCGCTACTCTGGTTCTCTGAAGCCGGCCGGCCGACAAAGCTGAATCAGTCATGGACCTTCCCGTCCACATACTGGTTTGATATCAACCTTGTCACCAGACTTATAAAACACGCCCTTTCTCAATAATTTTGCAAAAGTACTTGCAAAGAATGCGATTCTCGGGTAAAAAGGAGACATCAGGAGAGGTGCCGGAGCGGTCGAACGGGGCGGTCTCGAAAACCGTTGAGGGCTTTGCCTTCCGCGAGTTCAAATCTCGCCCTCTCCGATTTTTTATTTCCGGAAGAAAGGCATTAAGGCCAATGCAAGCAAAATGGCATCTGCCTGTTTTTCTGTTGATGGCCATTTTTTATGGTATGCCCTGCGCCGGTCAGCAGACCAGAATTACCTTTGCCTACAACCGGGCCTTTGTCACTTTCGAAGGGATTGACGACTGGGAATTCAAGCCGGTGCAGGTTGGCGACAAGTTTGGTTTTTCAACCGGGCCGGCAACCGGCGCCTGGGGCATAACCTCGCCATCCGGTGAAGTCCAGATCAATCCGCTTTTCGACAAGGTGTGCCGTTTCGTCAACGGTTATGCAGCAGTCAAACTCGATGGCTGCTGGGGTGTCATCGACACCACTGCCGCTTTCGTCATCGAGCCATCCTGGGAAAAAGTCTGGTCACCAGAAAACGATGGGCACCCCGGCCAGTTGACAATGCGCTTTTCAGGCGACGGGGTCGATGCCGACGACCTTTATGAGGTCGATCCCCTCGAAGACTGGACCAACGGCTTCGCTCCCGGCATTTTCCCTTTGCGTAAGGATGACTGCTGGCATATTGTTTCTGCAGACGGAACCGAGCCCGTCAATAGAGCCTATAGCAGTATGAAAACTATGACCTGCAGCAGAGTTGCTGTACAGCATGACCGACTCTGGGGCTACCTCGGCCCGGATGGCCTGCCAAAAGTGCCTTTTCAATTTGCTGAAGCCGGCAATTTCAGTGAAGACAGAGCTGCGGTTCGCCGCGAATACCTCTGGGGCTACATCGATATCGATGGCCGGGTCGTCGTTCCCGAACAGTTCGACAGTGCCATAGAATTCGCCTCAGGTGCCGCGATAATAACAAAAAAGTTCAATTATGGAATTATCGACCGGGCCGGAAATTTTCTGGTCAAGCCGGAGTATTTCTATATCAACCGGTATGCAGAAACCGACCTTTTCATGGTCTACACCAATTTTGAAGTCGGATTGTTCCAGCCTGGCGTCGGCATGATCGTGCCGCCAATCTACAAGGAGTGCAAAATCCTGCCCGACGGCAGCATCTGGGCATCCATGGATGACAAAGAGGCGCTTTTCGACCGCAGCGGCAAAATCATGCTGCCACTGGCACCCAGAAACCTTAGCTGGATCGGCGAATCAATCATTCTCATCAACGAAAACGGTTTGCTTTCGCTCTTCAGAACAACTGACAGAAAGCTTTTCGAGCGGAGTTACCGGGTAGTCCATCCCTTTTCTGAAGGCAGAGCGGCTTTTCAGAACGAGCAAGGCCTCTGGGGTTTTCTCGACACCAATTTAAATGAGGTAATTCCTGCTGATTTTACATGGGTGACCAACTTTAAAGATTCACAGGCAGCCGTCGAAAATGCCTCAGACATTGTGATTATCGGACCTGACGGGCAACAGGCGAAGAACCCCGAACTGCATGTCAGGCCACTGCGTAGCAAATCAGGCTGGTCGCTGGTAGTTTTTCAGCACCATGTCGGCCTCAGAGACGAAAAGGGGAAATGGAAACTGCGGCCGGAGTTTCTGATGGCCCAGGATTTCTCGACCGGCGTGATGATGTTCAAACAAGCTGCCGGCTGGGTTATATTTGCCGCTGAAAGCGGAATCACTGACTCCAGAAAATATGAAGAAGCCGGCAATATTTCCGAGGACCGCTGCTGGGTCAAAGCAGGCGGCAAAGTCGGCTACATCGACCAGAGCGGCCAGCTGGTGATACCGCTGCAGTATGATGCTGCAACCGACATGTGTTGCGGCAAAGCCGCAGTCAAAAAGGGTAAGTTGTGGGGTTTCATAACTGCCGACGGCAAAGAAATCCTGCCGCACATTTTTACCGACATTCGATGGCAACCTGATGGCAGCTTCATGGTTAATGAAGGCGAAAAGAAAGGGTTTGTCTCCCGTGAAGGGCAATTCATGCAATCTGAGCAGGAAACCCGGCCCGCAGAAAAGAATTGAGAATCGAGGAAAACAAATGGA
>CAZPCO010000032.1:13198-16813 GCA_964585025.1 uncultured bacterium
GGCAAAGCGCTTGACAGCTGGCCCGACATTCTGGCCTACTTCGTCTTTTTCTGCTATATAGCAGTGATTTTCGACCACGCCGTCAGCAATGACGATGTAGATTTCTTTCTGACCTGGAGTGCGGTTGGCGGCCTTGCCGTCTGGGGAATCATCGGCTTCCATCGCGGCCTCCTCAATGAGGTTGTCAGCGTGCTGCGCTGGGCTGTGCCGCTTGCTGTCGCCTATTCAACAGGCAGCAAAGTCGGCAGTCTGGCCGGATATCCCAATTTCATCGGCACCTGCATCGGCACCCCGGTTGCCTTTTTTGCAACGTATTTCGCCTTTTATCTCATGCTTGGCCCAGCTTTTAACAAACCCCGGCGCCCAACCCTGCCGGGCCAGTTTTTCGGTCTGCTGTTCGGAGTTGGCGAAGCAGCGGTAGTAATTGCCGCGCTGGGCTTCCTTCTCGGCGTAGTGCCGATAAAAGGCCTTGAGATGCAAAGTTCAATAACTGCTGAATTAGGCGAGGCTCTCAACACTGAGTTTATCAAGCCATGGCTGGCGAACAACGCCTCCGGGCCAGTGCTCATGCTGCAGCTGGCCAGTGACAGACGTTTTCTCGAAAATGCCGAAAAAGTTGACTGGAACGAAGTAAGAAACCAGCTCGGCAACGTTGCCAGACACCCAAAGCTGCAGGTTCTCAGCCAGAACCAGGAACTTCACCAGTTATTGCGCGAAAAGCGCCTGGCGGAATTTTTCAAACACCCAACGATTACTGCCCTGATGACCGATCCAGAGTTACACAAAATCGGTGAATCTATAGACTGGCAGAGGCTTCACGACACGATGAGCCGCTGCATGCAGCAGGCGGCTACTCATACTCAGCAGCTCAACGCGCCGTCGAAGCCATTTTTCCGCCGGCAGCAACCGGAAGATATGCCTTCAGACTCATTTGAGCAGCCATAGATAACGAAGCTGGAATCAGCCGGTTAAAAATCAGGTCAGGGCATCCATGATCGGCTCGAAAAAGATCGCCAGAAAAATACCAAGGATTATTGCAATGCTGATCAGGAAAAGCGCGGCAGCGCCAAGCTTTTCCATGATGAATTCAAAAAAAGTCTGGTCTGCATCGGGCGTCAATTTGAAAATCACCTTCAGCGCATCGAATGCGAACCCGAACAACCCGGTATCGGCAACCTTCATATCATTGTGAAACCCGTATTCTTTTCTTGCCATAGCCTCTCCTGAAAAGCCGTTTTCATGATTATGCCCATTTCAGGAGGACATGTCAATTATCTTGTGGCTGCACATGCGCAAAGAAAGCCATTGCGGATCAGAGGCGACATTTCTTTCAACGATCGACTTGCCGCTTCTCCCGCAATGGCATTAGTCAGTTTCTACAGGAATTTCAACAATGATCAGATATCAAGATTATCAGGCAGTTTTATGTCGTCGCCTTCCCCCTGGTTATCCAGACCATCCCTGCCAATGCTGTAATAAACCGTGCTGTCGTTAAGCCGCAAAGACTTCAGCGGCGTGCCTGAAACCGGGTCAATCGCTTCCATCTGTTGCCCAAGCATGTCTGAAAGCATTTTAATCAGAATAGTCTTATGTACTGCTTTTTCATGCGACACATTGACAGCTTTGCGAAAATTTGGAAAGGCAAGTGCCAGAAGCGGATGAGAAGAATTAAGGCGTTCGTCCAGATTGATACTGGAACTGCCAAGCATTTCATCACTCAATTTCTGATACAGATCGTACGGGTTGCCATAGATTTTCTCCAGAATCCAGAGAGCCAGCGGAGTTTTTGCATACATTTGTCCATACGCATACTTGAAAAAGAAAAACTCATTATCAAGAGCAGCGCGCATTGGTTTATCGACACTGAGCGACCACTTTAGACAGGCGGTGAATTCTGCGGCTTCAGCTTTGTTGATGCGGTTTTCTTTGACCAGATGGGCCAGACTTTTCATGGCAATGCCATCGACAGCCATACTTATCATTTTGCCAATCAGAAAGGGGCTGGTCATATCATTGAGTCTGGTCAGTTTCATGTTGGCTGCGAAGATAAAGGAACTGTCTTCTTCAGGGTGCAGATCTTTGAATCTACGCAGATACAAACTCATGAAGCGTGCGACCGCACGAACTTTTGAGAAACTTTCAACGAGTGGACTGCTCAAAGGATCGGTCTGATTGCCAGCAAACATGATCAGGTGTTTCCAGTCGATGTTGTTGAAGTCTCTGATAGCGGCAATGGCTTCCTGGTCGTGTTGAGATATCTGGTCAGTCAGACGGCGGGCCAATGATCCTTTCTCTTCAACAACCAGGGTTTTGGCAAACCCGGCCAGAGTTTTCCATGCTTCCAGACCTTTTACCAGTGTTTCATCCGGCTGGTGATATCCCATCCGGGCAGGCAGATTCTCAAAGCCAATGCTTTGCGGGGCAGCGCCTTCATTCAACACTCGAACCTGAGAGAACAGATTGATAAAGCTGTAGGCTGTCGAAGCAGCTGAAATAATTACCAGCCAGGTAACAACAGTTATTATTCGGTGTTTCGGACTACCAGCGTAAAATTTTTCTATCAGGCTGCGCATCGCGAACCTCCTTGATTTCGTTCAGAAGGGCGTACCGGCATGGCTGCTGCAGTCAGCATGAAGGTCAGCACCAACAGCACCAGGAATGCCCGCAGAGTACCACGGACAAACCAGAAGATAAAAATGCTCTGATGATTTATGAAATCCGGGGATTCCCAGAGGAATGACCTGTCAGCTTCAAAACACTGCTCGACCTGAATCTCGCCGATAAGCGGCACTGTCCAGGTCTGAACGATGAAAAGGGCGACCAGAACCGGCACAGCGATTGCCAGGAACTGGAAAATCAGATGTTTCAATTCTTCTTTCGGCACCATGTTGGCTGGCAGAGTCAGTCTTTCGACAGTCTGTCGAGTCAATTCGGCATCATTGCCGGCTTCTGCTGACAAGCTGCGGAATGCCTGGCGGATTTCATCGGGTTTCATTATATTTCCTCCTGCAGGTCGAGACCAAGACGGTCTTTAAGCCGTGCCAGCCTCGACATGACGGTTCCTGGTTTCAGCTGCATTTCGGCGGCAATTTCCTGATAACTCATTTCAGCATTGAAACGAAGCGTCAGAATCTGCCTTTCCTCTTCATCGAGCTTCTGCAACAACTCCTTGAGTTTCGCAACCTTCTCGTCACGAATCAGTCTGTCTTCAAGCGCCCTGGCCTCGGTTACACTCTCAAAGCCGCAGAAACGGGCCAGATAACGCAGGCGGCTTCCCAGACTTCTCCGGCTTTTCAGGGCATCATTGCGGGCAACCTTGACCAGCCAGGCCTTCTGATTGAATTCAGGGGCCGTGAAGCCTTCACAACGGCAGGCCTTGGCCATCACTTCCTGAGTCAGATCCCAGCTTTCCTCTGAATCGAGGGTTATGCCGAAAACCACAGAATAGACAAGTCCCTGATACTGCTTGATCAGTGCTGTCAGACTGGCGTCTATTGTCTGGTTGTTTTTGCTCATCTTATAAATTAAAATCCGGCTGGATGAATTTTATTCCATAATTTTTTAAAAAAATACATTTTCTGTCCTGGCATTCTGGCAAAACCCTGTGTAAACAGC